>CAYTBD010000363.1:0-3067 GCA_964435755.1 uncultured Rhodobacterales bacterium | reverse complement strand
ATGAGCGTCATCTCGACGACGCGCATGACGCAGCGCAGCCCGTGTTCGCGCGCGATCTTCGCGTTCCACAGCAGGTATTGTCGGTGATGTGCGAGAATGCTCGGATGGTAGATGCCGTCGACGAGGTCGGAGGTGACGAACTTGTCGAACGTCGGGCCGTAGGTCGTGAACCGCAGGTAGCTGTTCTCGGGGTCGTCGAAGGCTCGTCCGTGATCCACGCCCATCACCGTGCCGAGGATCGCGCCGGACTCCGAATCCTCGGCCACCAGCACCGTGATTGCCCGCGCGTCCCGGTTCGACCAGAAGAACGACGGCGGCACCGGCACCATGTTGTGCGACGCGTAGATCGTGTTGATCGCCTCGGCATCCTTTTCGGTCGTGAGGCGGCGGATGAAGAAGCCGCCCGACTTCCGGTGCTTGGCGCGGTACGTCGTCAGGTCGAGCCTGTAGGTATGCGAGGGGTCGAGGAACAGCTCCTGCGGCGCCTCGGAGAGCACCACATGCGGATCGCGGACATAGAAGGCGATGTCGCGCCGGTCGGGTCCTTCGGCCTCGAGCGTCTCGGCAAGATCCCTGGGTTCGGTAAAGGTATTTCCGAAGATCAGCCGGCCCCAGCCACAATCGATCGAAGCGTTGGATCGCGCTGCCGTGCTGACCGGCGGAGGCGCGGCGGTCTCGCGGCGAAGCCGCTCCAGCCGATGCTGATGCGCCTGCGTATGCCGCGACCGGTCGCGCCGCGTCACGGGCCGATCTCCTGCGCCTGAAGCCAGAGCTCCAGAAGCGCGACCTGCCACAGCTCCGAACCCCTGAGCGTGGTGATGTGGTCCTTCGGTGCGGCGAAAAGTGTATCCAGATACTCGGTTCGGAACAGCCCGCGCTTCTGCGCCGCCTCCGACGTCAGCGCGTCGCGCACCATGTCGAGGTACGGCCCCTCGATGTACTTGAGCGCCGGGACCGGGAAGTAGCCCTTCGGCCGATCGATCACGTCATGCGGGATGACGTGCCGCGCGGCTTTCTTGAGAATTCCCTTGCCGCCGTCATCGAGTTTCAGCGCCGAGGGCATCCGCCCCGCGGTCTCGACGACTTCGTGGTCGAGAAACGGCACCCGCGCTTCGAGCCCCCAGGCCATAGTCATGTTGTCGACGCGTTTCACGGGATCGTCGACGAGCATCACGTTCGTGTCCAGCCTCAGCGCCTTGTCGACGGGATCGCTTGCACCGGCGCGGGCGAAGTGCTCCTCGATGAAGGCGAGGCTCTCGTCGCGGTCCGCCAGATGCTCGGGTGCGAGGTGCTTGGCAAGTCGTGCATGGGTCCGGTCGAAGAACGCCTCCGCATAGGCGCCGACCGCGTCGTTCGTGTCCTTCAGCGGCGGATACCAGTGATAGCCGCCGAAGACCTCGTCCGCGCCCTGTCCCGACTGCACGACCTTGATCGTCTTCGACACCTCCCGCGACAGCAGGAAGAAGCCGATGTTGTCGTAGGAGACCATCGGCTCCGACATCGCCCTGATCGCCAGCGGCAGATTCTCCCGCATCTCCTCGGAGGGGATGAAGATCTTGTGGTGGTTCGTCCCGTAGTGCGCGGCGATGAGATCCGAATAGGTGAACTCGTCACCCTTCTCGCCGTGCGCCTCCTCGAACCCGATGGAGTAGGTGGCGAGCCCGGTCTGGCCCTCCTCGGCCAGAAGACCGACGATCAGCGAGCTGTCGACGCCGCCGGACAGCAGAACCCCCACCGGCACGTCCGCCACCATGCGCCGCCGCACCGAAGCGCGCAGCGATTCCAGCAGGATCTCCTCCCAGTCCTCGACCGACCGGCATGCGTCCTCCGGCGTCCGCTCGAAGGTCGGGGTCCAGTAGGTGGTGTCGCTGTGCCGGCCGTCGGGCTCGTAGATCCGGATCGTTGCCGGCGGCAGCTTTCGCACCCCGGAAAGGATCGTGCGCGGCGGCGGCACAACGGCGTGCCATGTCATGTAGTGGTGCAGCGCGACGCGGTCGATCGACGTGTCGATCCCGCCCGCGCGCAGAAGCGCCGGAAGCGTGGAGGCGAAGCGCACGCCTTTCCCGGTCTCGGCGTAGTAGAGCGGCTTTATCCCGAAGCGATCCCGGATGAACACGACCCGCCCGCTGTCGCGTTCGTGGATTGCAACGGCGAACATTCCATTGAACTTCGGGATCGCGTCAGCGCCCCATTGGGCCCACGCCTTCAGCACGACTTCGGTGTCGGCCGTCGAGGCGAAGCGGTGGCCCTTTGCCTGAAGCTCCTCACGCAGTTCCTTGTAGTTGTAGATGCAGCCGTTGAAGACGACCGTCAGCCCGAGAGACGTGTCCACGAACGGCTGCGCGCCCGCCTCCGACAGGTCGATGATGCTCAGCCGCCGGTGGCCGAACGCCACCCGGCCATGCGCGACCATCCCGGAGCCGTCAGGGCCGCGCGGCGCCATGGTCTCGGCCATTCTCGCAACCGCGCCCACGTCGGCCGAACTCCCGTCAAAGGCTACGTCTCCGCATAATCCGCACAAATGTCAGTCCTCGATGTCATGGCTGGTCCGGGGCTCGCTGCAAGCCTACGGGCCTGCACCGCGGGGGTCAAACCGATGAAGTCCGCGGCCGTAACTCAAATTCCGGAGCGCCTGTCCGCGACCGGAGACGTGCATGTCTCCATCGCAGGCTGACGGCATGCCGGTCGGGCGGACCAAGGAACCTGAGCCGCTTCGCTCCCGTTGCCGTTTCGATCGACGAACTCATGCAACGGAGGCTGCGTCATGGACGTGCTGTGGTTCTGGTTTCTCATCTTGCTTCTCTTTCTTGCCGTCCTCGCTCTGCCGACCTGGCCCTATACCCGCGATCGGGGAATCTATCGCCGCAACGGTCTGTGGCCCTACGCCCCGACCGGAGTGGCTCTGGGAGTGGCAATTCTCGTGCTGCTCTTCTTCTGGCTCGGAGTGATCGTGATCGCCTGGCCGTGGTACGCGACCTGATTGTGAGACGCTTCCGCCAAACCTCGAGGCGATCGGCATGAACGGCGGCATCCTGACGCTCACCCCCAATCCGGCCCTCGACGTCTG
>CAYTBD010000362.1:0-3068 GCA_964435755.1 uncultured Rhodobacterales bacterium | reverse complement strand
TCTGGGTCAAGCTTCTGGGCTTCGACGATCGCGGCAAGGTGCGCCTGTCGATGAAAGTCGTGGATCAGGAGACCGGGCAGGAGATCGCGAAAGAGGAAGAGAAAACGGACTGACCAGTCCGGTCGCTTTCACGGGAACGAGGCCCCACCGGTACCGGTGGGGCCTTTTTTCATGCGGTCTCCCGGACCCTGCCCGATCCTCTGCAGGCGGATGTGGCGCTGCCTCATCCCTCTATTGCCTCCCCTCGCGTTCATCCGAACAGCGTCGCCCGTCCGGAACTGGCGCGCGTCGTGGAGGCGCGGGTTTCCCCCCCTGCCAGCGGGCCGGCCGCTTCTGGTTGGCGCTTTCGCCCTCATCGGTGCTGCAGCGCTCCGCCGTCGCGCGGCCTGAGGCGCCGTCGGCAGCCATCCTTCCTCAGTACGGGTCGTCCGGATTGGTGGACGTGAGGTCTCCAACCGCCCGTGTCTCGAGTTCCCGGACGAGCTTGCGGCGCATCGCGCGTTCGAAATCTTCGAAGTTGTCGGCGATCTCGAGGAACGCGCCGGGACCGCGCAGCACCTCGGATCGGTAGTGCTCCACGACGGCAGCGGTGTCGTTGTCGCCCCCGATGACGAGGCCGTTCACGGTAATCCCGGAGAAGTCGAGGGCACGGTAGGCGCTGCCCGGCGGGAACGCGTGGTTGTTCGCGCCGTCGCCCGAAACATCGATCTTCCGGAAGTCGCAAGGGGGCGCGTTCTCGAACGCGAGAGCAGCGCGGAGCAGGGCGGCTCCCAACGCGGTTGGATGGTCTCCAGCGCCTCGGACACTCCCTTGAATGGTCTCTGCCGCACGTGCCAGATCCTCGGGAGTGCTGATCAGCGCCCAATCGAGAAGCGTCGCCTGCGCGTATTGCCCGCTCCATTCGAAAGCATGAAGGGCGACAGGCTCCCGTCCGCCGAGGATCGCTTCGGCGACCTCTGGCGCGACAAGTGCGTTCGCAAGTCCGTCCCGCTGCAGGCGATCCTCACGGTCGTCGACCGATGTGGATACGTCGAGTGCCAGCACGAGGGCGACACGGCAGGCTTGCGTCTCACCAGCGACCAGACCGGCCGCAAGCGCGACCGGAATGAAAGCGCGCAGGTTTATCGAGGCTGCCATTCCATCGAACCTATCGTATCGGTTTGCCGGAAGACAGGTGCACGCACAGAACGCGGGCCCCCCGCAGGGGCCCGCGGTTCCATTTTTATGGCGGCGCTCAGGCTGGCATCTTCGTGGTGCGCAGATAGGGAAGTTTCGCCTCGAAGATCCCGAACTTCTCCGTCGCCTGCTCGTCGGTCAGGGAAAGCGCGACGATGACATCCTGACCATGAACCCAGTTCGCCGGCGTGGCGATCGGGGTCTGGTAAGTCGCCTGCAGCGCGTCCAGCGCCCGAAGAACCTCGGCGAAGTTCCGGCCTACCGACATTGGATAGGTCATCGACAGCTGCAGCTTCTTGTCGGGACTGATGATGAAGACCGATCGCACCGACGCGCTGTCGGCGGCCGTCCGCCCGTCGGGCAGGTAGGCTTCGGCGGGAAGCATGTCGAAGGCTTTCGATACTTCGAGCCCTTCGTCGGCGATGATCGGGAATCCGGCCGGCGCGCCGCAGTAGCCCTCGATGTCGGACTTCCACTTCACGTGTTCCTCGGGGCTGTCGACGCTGAGCCCGATGACCTTCGTGTTCCGTTTCGTCCACTCGTCGGCCAGTTGCGCCACGGCACCGAACTCGGTGGTGCAGACCGGCGTGAAGTCTTTCGGATGTGAAAACAGGATCGCCCAGCTGTTGCCGATCCAGTCGTGAAAGCCGATCTTGCCCTGATCCGTGTCGGCGGTGAAATCAGGTACGGTGTCGTTTATTCGAAGTCCCATTCGGTCCCTCCATCAAGAGTCGTGTCATGTCTGTTCCTCCCACAGCTTTAACATAGTGAAGATGGAATATTTTGACACCCTGGTGCGGCGATAAGGACAGGTATTCCATCCCCTGCCCAGATGGCGGAACGCCGTTTACCGCTGCGCGTTCCTGACCGAACGGTGCCCTTGCGAGCCCCATTGAGCGGTGACACTGTGCCCGCAGAATACCAGGAGATTTCCCATGCTCGAAAAGCGTGACTTCTACATCGGCGGTCGATGGGTCGCCCCCTCGGCGCCTCAGGATCTGGAGGTGATCGATCCGTCGACCGAGGAGCCGTGCGCGGTCATCTCGCTCGGATCGGAAGCGGACACGGACGCGGCTGTCGATGCCGCGCGCGTGGCGTTCGACGGATGGGCGGCGACGCCGCCGGAGGAGCGGATCGCTTGCGTCGAGAGGATCCTCGAGATCTATGGCCGCCGCGCCGGGGACATGGCCGAGGCGATCGCCACGGAAATGGGCGCGCCCATCGATTTCTCTGCGTCCGACCAGGTGACCGCGGGAAGCTGGCACATGAAGGGATTCCTCAAGGCGGCGGCGGACTTCGAGTTCGAGAGCGGTCTCTACGCCCAGAAGGGTGCGCGCATCCTGAAGGATCCGGTTGGCGTCGTGGCGATGATCACGCCGTGGAACTGGCCGATGAACCAGGTGACGCTCAAGACGATACCGGCCCTGATCGTCGGCTGCACGATGGTGCTGAAGCCGAGCGAGATCGCGCCGCTCTCGTCGATGCTCTATGCCGAGATCCTCGACGAGGCCGGGGTTCCGCCGGGGGTGTTCAACCTCGTGAATGGCGACGGTGCGGGGGTCGGTACGCAGCTGTCGCGACATCCGGGCGTCGACATGGTCTCTTTCACCGGCTCTACGCGGGCCGGGATCGCAATTTCCAAGAATGCGGCCGACACCGTGAAGCGGGTCGCGCTGGAGCTTGGCGGCAAGGGCGCGAACCTCGTGTTTTCCGATGCCGGTGAGGATGCGGTCGCGCGAGGTGCACGGGACTGCTTCGAAAACGTCGGGCAGTCCTGCAACGCGCCGACCCGGATGCTGGTCGAGCGTCACGCCTACGAGGCGGCCGTGGAGACGGCTGCGGAGGTCGCTCGGACCACGAGCGTCGGAAGCGCACATCAGCACGGATCCCAC
>CAYTBD010000361.1:0-3074 GCA_964435755.1 uncultured Rhodobacterales bacterium | reverse complement strand
TCCCAGAGGCCCACCCCCGCGCCGAGCGATCCCACCGCGGCCGACGGCGCGAGGCCGCAGGCTTCGATGAAGGTCGAGTAGCCGATGCCGCGCAGCTTGCCGCGCGCCTCCGCCTCGGCGCGGCGTGCGGGGAAGCCGGCCACGTCCGCCGCCTTCTGCGCCATGTCGAGGATCGTCGGGAAATCGCCTGCGTCGTAGTTGAGAAGCACCTGGGTCTGGTAGGGAAATTCCTTGATGAAGTTGATCCGCCGCAGTTCGGCCGGATCCATCCCCATCTCGCGCGCGGCGGTCTCCATGATCCGCTCGATCATGTAGGTCGCCTCGGGCCGCCCGGCACCACGATAGGCGTCGACGGGCACGGTGTTGGTGTGCACTGCGCGGACCGTGCCGTAGATGGCGGGAATGTCGTACTGGCCCGACCAGAGGGTCCCGTAGAGATACGTGGGCGTGACCGTCGCGAAGAGCGAGGCGTAGGCGCCGAGGTTCGCGATCGTGTCGACCTTGAAGGCCGTGATCTTTCCGTTCTCGTCGAAGCCCATCTTCAGCTTTGTGAAGTGGTCGCGCCCGTGGGCGTCGGTCATGAAGGCTTCCGACCGGGTCGAGGTCCACTTGACCGAGCGCCCGGTCTTCATCGAGGCCCAGAGGCAGGCGATTTCCTCGGGATAGATGTAGATCTTCGAGCCGAAGCCGCCGCCCACGTCGGGCGCGATCACCCGTAACTTGTGCTCCGGCGCGACGTTGTAGAACGCCGACAGCACCAGCCGGGCGACGTGCGGGTTCTGGCTCGTCGTGTAGAGCGTGTAATGGTCCTCGGCCTCGTCGAAGACGGCGATGGCCGACCGCGGCTCCATCGCGTTGGGCGCCAGGCGGTTGTTCGTCACCTCGATCTCGGTGACATGGGCGGCTCTGGCCAGACCTTCGTCGGTCGCGGTCTCGGTGCCGAGTTCCCAGTCGTAGATCAGATTGCCCGGCACGTTCTCGTGGACCTGGGGGGCGCCGTCGGCCAGAGCGTCGGGGGCGCCGACCACCGCGGGCAGGGTTTCGTAGTCGACCTCGACCACTTCCGCCGCCCGGCGCGCGAGCGCCTCGGTCTCGGCCACGACGATGGCGACCGCATCGCCGAGGTAGCGGGCACGCTCGGTGACAAGGGGCGACCAGACACCCGTCTTCATCGGGTTGCCGTCGCGGGAGGTGATGGCCCAGCCGGTGATGATGTCGCCGATGCCGTCGGCCTTGAGTTCCGGCCCTGTGTGGACCGCGATCACGCCGTCCATGGCCTCGGCCGCCGACGCGTCGATCCCCTTGACCTTCGCATGCGCGTGGGGGGACCGCACGAAGGCCGCGTAGGCCTGGTTCTCCATGCGGATATCGTCGGTGTACTTGCCCTTGCCGGTGATGAACCGCTTGTCTTCCTTGCGCTTCACGCGTGCGCCGATTCCGTCGCTCATTGTCCTCTACCTCCCGCTCAAGGTCCGGCCCCGCCACGATAGGCGGGCCGGGGCCGCTCACATCTCGGCGGCGGCCTGCTGAATCGATTTGACGATGTTGTGGTAGCCGGTGCACCGGCAGATGTTGCCTTCGAGCTCGTGGCGGATCGCCTCTTCGGTGAGCTCGCGGCCGTCCGCCTTGTAGCGCGCCACCATGTCGACCCCGGACATGATCATGCCCGGCGTGCAGAAGCCGCACTGGAGACCGTGGTTGTCGTTGAAGGCCTTCTGCATCGGGTGCAGGTCGCCGTTCGCGAGCCCCTCTATGGTGGTGATCGACGATCCGTCGACCGCCGCCGCGAGCAGGGTGCAGGCCTTCATCGCCTTGCCGTCCACGTGCAGGACGCAGGCGCCGCACTGTGAGGTATCGCAGCCTATATGCGTGCCGGTCAGTCGCAGGTTCTCCCGCAGGAAATCCGACAGGAGCGTGTTGTCCGGAACGGAGCGCTTGACCGCCTTTCCGTTCACGGTCATCGAGATTTCGGCCATGTTCTTCCTCCCTGGCTGCCGGGTCTTCCCGCCCGGACGTGGCGCGGTATCGACGCTCAGGCCCTGTCCGCGGGCGCGTCCTCACTGAGATGGTCGTGGAAATTCGCGAAGAACTTGTCGGCAAGCTTCTTCGCGGTGGAATTGATGAGCCGGCTTCCCAGCTGGGCGAGCTTGCCGCCCACCTCGGCATGCGCCTCATAGCTCAGCCGCGTGCCGCCGTCTTCCTCGGCAAGGTGCACGTCCGCCGAGCCCTTGGCGAAGCCGGCGACCCCGCCCTTGCCCTCGCCGCGGATCGTGTAGCTTTCGGGCGCGTTGATGTTCACAAGCTCCACCCCGCCCGCGAACTTGGCCTTCACCGGGCCGATCTTCTGGGTGACCTTGGCCTCCATCGTGGTGTCCGAGGTCTTCTCCAGTTCCTCGCACCCCGGGATGCACTCCTTGAGGACCTCCGGATCGTTGAGGGCGGCCCAGACCTCCGCGCGCGGGGCCGCAATGTGGTATTCACCGCTCATGTCCATGGGAAAGTACTCAAATCGGGAAATGTCATGAGGTTACTGTATCGCGAGGCCCGCGTGACGCAACAGTTTTGACGGCGCTCAATGCACCGCCGTGCCGAGAGCCGCGGAGAGATCCTCGAGACTCGCCAGCGAATGACATGCATGAAAGCTGTCGACATGAGGCAGGATCGCGCGGATACCGGCAGCCTTCGGTTCGAACCCCTCCCAGCGCAAGAGCGGATTGAGCCAGACGATCTGCCGGCAGGACAGGCGCAGCCGGTCGATTTCGGTCTCGAGGAGCCCGGTGTCTCCACGCTCGAGGCCGTCCGTGATCAGAAGCACGACCGCGCCACGCCCGAGGACGCGCCGCGACCAGTCGACGTTGAAGCGGCGCAGCGCCTCACCGATCCGGGTTCCGCCTTCCCAGTCCTGCGCGTCCCGCCCCGCGGCGGCCAGGGCGAGGTCGGGATCCTTCCGGGCCAGCGCGCGGGTGACGTTCGTGAGACGGGTGCCGAAGGTGAAGGCGCTGACCTTGCCCCAGCCGCGTTCGGGCGCCCAGGTGATCGCGTGGAGGAAATGCATCATCATCCGGCTGTAGACC
>CAYTBD010000360.1:0-3120 GCA_964435755.1 uncultured Rhodobacterales bacterium | reverse complement strand
GACCACGGCGCTCGACGTGACCACGCAGGTCAACGTTCTGGCGGCAATGCGGAAAGCCATTCTCGACTACGGCACGGCGGCGATCTACATCACGCACGACCTGGCGGTCGTCGCGCAGATGGCCGACCGCATCAAGGTGCTGCGCTACGGCGAAGAGGTCGAGGAGGCCCCGACCGACGTGATGCTGAGCGCGCCGAAGCATCCCTACACGAAGTCGCTCTGGGCCGTGCGGTCGATCGAGAAGCCGGGCGAGGGCGGCGCGGAGAAAGTGCTGGAACTGAAGAACGTCACGGCCGCCTACGGGACCGTGCCGGTCCTTGAAGACGTGAGCATCGCGGTGCCGCGGGGCAAGACGGTCGCGCTCGTCGGCGAGAGCGGATCGGGCAAGTCGACCGCTGCCCGCGTGATCACCGGGCTCCTCCCGCCGCAGGCGGGCGAGGTCCTGTTCGAGGACGAGGCGCTGCCCCCCGCCCTCAAGAACCGCACGCGGGACCATCTGCGGCGCATCCAGATGATCTACCAGTCGGCCGATACCGCGATGAACCCGCGCCACACGGTGCGCGAGATCATCGGCCGGCCGGTGGAGTTCTACCTTGGCAAACGTGGCCGGGCGGTCGACGAGCGCGTCTCGGAGCTTCTGGGCTTGATCGAGCTTGACGACAGCTTCATGGACCGCCTGCCCGGCGAGTTGTCCGGCGGGCAGAAGCAGCGCATCTGCATCGCGCGGGCGCTCGCCGCCGAGCCGGACCTCATCATCTGCGACGAGGTGACCTCGGCCCTCGACCAGATCGTCCAGGAGGGCATCCTGAAGCTCCTGATGAAGCTCCAGAGGCAACTGGGCGTGAGCTACATCTTCATCACCCACGACATCGCCACGGTGCGGGCCATCGCCGACGAGGTCGTCGTCATGTATCAGGGACGGGTCGTCGAACAGGGTCTGAAGGAGGACATCTTCAGTCCACCGCACCCGGACTACACCGGACTGCTTCTGGCGTCGGTGCCAAAGATGGAGACCGGGTGGCTCGAAAAGACGATCGAGGCACTTGGAGAGAGACGCCACGAAGCCGCCGAAGCCTGACTGCCCGGTGACCGGCTGGCGCATCGCCGGCTCCGCCGCTAGCCTCCCGCCGAACGCCGAGGGAGGGATCAGATGCCGCTTGCCATGAACCGCGAGGTCTTCATCACCTGCGCCGTCACCGGATCGGGCGCGACGCAGGAGCGGAGTGCGCATGTTCCGCGGTCGCCGAAGGACATCGCCGAAAGCGCGATCGACGCGGCGAAGGCCGGAGCGGCCATCGTCCATTGCCACGTCCGGGAGCCCGATACGGGCCATCCCTCGCGCCGCCTCGCGCTCTACCGTGAAGTGACCGAGAGGATCAGGGACGCGGAGGTCGACGTGGTCCTGAACCTGACCGCGGGCATGGGCGGCGACATGGTTTTCGGCTCGGCCGAAGCGCCGCTTCCTCTCGACGAGGCCGGAACCGACATGATCGGCGCATCGGAACGCGTCGCCCATGTCCGCGCCTGCCTGCCCGAGATCTGCACGCTCGACTGCGGAACCATGAATTTCGCCGAGGCCGACTACGTGATGACGAACACGCCCGGCATGCTGCGCGCGATGGGCGGCATGATGACGGAGTTGGGCGTGACGCCCGAGATCGAGGCCTTCGACACCGGCCACCTCTGGTTCGCCAAGGAGCTCGTGCGGGACGGCACGCTCGCCTCCCCTGCCCTCGTCCAGCTCTGCATGGGCGTGCCATGGGGCGCGCCGAACGACCTCAACACTTTCATGGCGATGGTGAACGCTGTCCCGCCGGATTGGGAGTGGTCGGCCTTCAGCCTCGGCCGGGACCAGATGCCCTACGTGGCCGCGGCGGTCCTCGCCGGCGGGAACGTGCGCGTGGGGCTCGAGGACAACCTGTTCCTCGACAAGGGTGTGCTCGCCACGAACGCGCAGCTCGTCGAGCGGGCGGCGGGGATCGTCGAGCGCATGGGCGCGCGGGTGATCGGACCGCAGGCCGTGCGGGAGCGGCTGGGGCTCGCCAAGCGGGCGCCGGCATGAAGGCGGCGATCATCGGGGGCGGAGTGATCGGCGGCGGCTGGGCGGCGCGGTTTCTTCTGAACGGCTGGGACGTGGCCCTGTTCGATCCCGACCCGGAGGCGGAGCGCAAGATCGGCGAGGTGCTCGCAAATGCGCGCAGGAGCCTGCCTGCGCTTTACGATCGCCCGCTTCCATCCGAGGGGCGGCTTCGCTCCTGCGGAACGCTTGAGGAGGCGGTCGGCGGGGCCGACTGGGTGCAGGAAAGCGTGCCGGAGCGGCTCGATCTCAAGCACCGCGTCTTGGCGGCGATCTTCGCGGCCGCGCCGGATCATGCCGTGATCGGCTCCTCGACCTCCGGCTTCAAGCCATCGGAGTTGAACGCCGGGGGCGGCAGGGCGATCGTCGCCCACCCCTTCAATCCGGTCTACCTGCTGCCGCTCGTCGAACTCGTCGGGCCCGGAGCCGAGACTGCGGCACCGATCCTGCGCGGCATCGGCATGTTTCCCCTCGTCCTGCGCAAGGAGATCGACGCCCATATCGCCGACCGGCTGCTCGAAGCCGTTTGGCGGGAGAGTCTCTGGCTCGTGAACGATGGCGTCGCGACGACCGAAGAGATCGACGAGGCGATCCGCATGGGCTTTGGGCTCCGCTGGGCGCAGATGGGGCTCTTCGAGACCTATCGGATTGCCGGCGGCGAGGCTGGCATGAGGCACTTCATGGCGCAGTTCGGGCCCGCCCTCGCGTGGCCCTGGACGAGGCTCACGGACGTGCCGGACTTCACCGACGACCTCGTCGACCTGATCGCGGATCAGTCCGACGCTCAGTCCGGCCATATGAGCATCCGCGATCTGGAACGGCTTCGAGACGACAACCTCGTCGGCATCCTGCGGGCGCTGCGTCACTCCGGGAGCGGCGCGGGCGGGGTCATCCTTTCTCACGAGGCGGCGCTGCCGCATCCCGGCGGCGAGGCGCCACCGGTGACCGTCATCCGGCAGGTCCCGCAGAGTTGGACCGACTACAATGGACACATGAACGAGGCGCGGTATCTCGAGGCGGCGTCGCAGGCCACGGACCGGTTC
>CAYTBD010000359.1:0-3134 GCA_964435755.1 uncultured Rhodobacterales bacterium | reverse complement strand
GCCGATACCAGAAGCCGGCCTCAAGTCGCGAAGCGATAGGCCGATACCAGAAGCCACACCGACGGGATCGTCCCATCATCTCCGGATCTCCGCATCGCCCTCGCCCGCCTCCCCCGACAGCTCCGCGATCTCCGCGCGCAGCGCGGCGTATTCCGCCATCCGCCGCTCCAGGAACCCCCGGGCGAGCCGCGCCTTCTCCGACACGCCCCGCGGGGTCAGGAGATAGCCGTAGGCGAGCTTGTTGCGGCTGGTGCGGAAGTTCTCGACCTTGACCGCGCCCTTCTCCACCAGCCCGCGCAGGCAGAAGTTCACCGCCCCGAGGCTGATCCCGAGCGCGTCCGAGATCTCGCGCTGGGTGAGCTCGGGGCTCTCCTCGAGGAGCCGCAGGACCCGGAAGCGCGCGTCCTCGCGGAAGCTGTCACCGGTCGCGGTCAGCCCGCGCCTCCCCGGGCGTCCCGCCCACGGCTACCGCACCGGCGCTCGCCCGGGTGGGGCGGCCTGACGCTCTCTCGGCGCAACGATCGGAAGAGACCCGCAACATCGTTCACTCGTGAACAACGCTAGCAAGATGCACCGCGACCACAAGCGAAAATCACGCCCGAACGGAGTGCGTTCACGATCGGGAGACGCAGCGTCCCGCGAGACGCGACTGACGCCGGCCGCGCAACGACAGGGCCAGTGCGGCGAGGGATCTCTCGCAGATCTGTTGGCGGGATACGCGGTCCGGCGCACGTACCGGCCTGTCTGTCGATGCTGAGCGTCCCGCAGGCGATCTCGCCGGAGACCTGCGCGCCGACATGCTGGTCGACCGTGCCGCCTTGCCACCTTGTGCCGTCGACCCGCCCCCTGGTGGCGACGCGGGCGGCGCGACGCTCACCCGCGACCGCGCCGGTCTCCTCGATGACGATCGCCGTGGCCGCCACGCGGCCAACTATACGTCCGGGCAGTTCCACCCTGCCCGGGACGGAGCGCTCGCCGGACAGGCGCGGGCCGGCGCCGGGACGACCCGCTGGCGTCGCGCGCGGACCGCGAGCGCTCCATCATCAGGTCGTGCCTGCTCTGCGCGGGCCCCGCGCCGGGGCCCGCCTGCGTCACGCTACAGGCGAACCGACATGGCCCCCGTCAGGAAAAAAGCGCGGCCCGGCGCCATCGGTGACGCAAGGAATTCGGGTCCTGCACCACGTATCCCCTTGAAGATCGGCGCGCGTCTGCCAAGACGTAGCCCCTTGAAGATTGGCGCGCGTCTGCCAGGACGCGACGCGGGATGTCGAGATCACAGAGGAAGGACCAGGATGGCTTACAAGGAACCGGGCCTTGAGGAGCGGGCGGCGGCGGCGGCGCGCGCCAAAGCGCGGGCTCTCGAGCAGATGAAAGCGAGGCCCAGGCCCGATGAGGCCGAACTGGCGGCGGGAGCGGCCCGCCAGGCGGAACGGGCCGCGAGGGCCGCAGAAAAGAAGGCAGAAAAGAAGGCGGACAAGGCGGCGGCCGCGCGCGCGGCGAAGGCGGAAGGCGAGCGCGAGGCGCGCGAACGGAGGCTGGAGGCCGAGCGAGCGCAGGCCAGGACCGAGACACCCGTGCGAACCGAAGCGGAGAAGAAGGAGGCGCGCGACGCCCGCTATGCCGCGCGCAAGAGCCGGCAATCGCGCAGATCCTGATCCGGCCCGGCCGCGGTCGTGACGCCGCGGCGGCGTGCAGGGCGGGCCGGCCGGGCGGTGGGCACGGGCAGGAACGTGCCGCCGATGCAGATCTGCGCGGTCGCGCCAGGGCCCCGGGTGCGGACCGCCTCATCCGTTCGGATCTTGCGCGCCGAAAGCTGCCCCCGGGACCGGCGGCGTCGTCGCGGTCGACACCATCCCGAACTACGGGGAGGCCGCTGTCCCCTCGACCGGCCCTCGCCACCGGCTGGTTCCGTCCGGAGCGTACCGCGCTCGCGCTACGCCGCAAGAGAACGGCCCTGACGGTCGGCAGGCGGCTCCGGGTTTCCGTGCCCCTGGTGTCGGGTGAGATTTTCGGGAGGATCTTGGCTCCTTGACGCGCCCGGCATCGGCATCACGCCGTCGGGGAGACAGCCACCACGGGGAGCCCCTGGCCGCGCGAGGACGGAGTCGTTTTTTTTCACTCGAATCATGTCAGCGGGGCACGACAGCCTGTCCTGCGCGGAAGATCGTGTTATCGAACTCGGACTTCCCGGGCGGCCGAGGCGAGATTGGGCAGGAACCGCGACCATGACGAACGCGCCTCGCGCGAGGCGACATCCGGTGCGCGAGCTTTCTCCGCGCCCGCGCGCTCCGGCCGAGGCGCAGCCGTCGAAGTGGCACATCTCGGAGCTCACGTCGTGCTTCACTCTCCGGCGAGCGGCGCCGTGGTGCTCTCCGACGCCTTCGGACTTGCCGTGCTCGGCGCATTGAGAGCGGGCTCCGCGCGGGAACTTGCCCGGTCGATGACGAGCGGCGACCGCACGCTCGAAGAGGGACTGTCCATGATCGCGGCCGTGACTTCGGCCTGGCGGGAGGCCGGCCTTCTCGCGGAGTCGCGCCCGGGCCTGGAGGCCGCCACGTCGCGCAGGATGCCGCGTCGCGAGGCAAGGGTCCTGGACTTCCGCCTCGGCGACCGATGCGTGCGTCTCCGCTCGGAGGTGACGGACGTGGCACGACGAGCTTCCAGGACCTTTGAGGACTACCTGATCGCGCCCGGCGGCGAGGCGACGCGAACCCTGGACCTGCTTGCGGACCCGCCAGGCCTCACGCTGCTTTCGGACGGGCACCCGCTGTGGCACGCGCGGGAGGAAGATCCCGCGCGCTTCGTCCTGTTCCAGGAGATCCTCTCGCACCTCGCCGGGGAGGCCGATGTCGGGGCGGTCGCGCATGGCGCGCTGGTCGTGCGCGGGAGCCGCGCGCTCATGCTCGCCGGAACGACAGGTCGTGGCAAGACCACGCTTTCCCTCGCGCTGGCCCGGCAGGGCTGGAGCTATGCCAGCGACGACCTGTTCGTCATTCACCGCAACGGTCGGGACGCCATTGCCGTGCCAATGCGCGCGCATCTCAAGCCCGAAGCACCAGGAAGAGACTTGTCTGCCCGGGAATACATCCTTCCCGAGTGCCGTGTGTCTCCGGGATCGCGGCTCGCCATCGACA
>CAYTBD010000358.1:1041-3135 GCA_964435755.1 uncultured Rhodobacterales bacterium | reverse complement strand
TCGGCGCGACCGGATCAGTCCGGGAAGAGACTCTCGCGGCGTTTTGCCCGATACCGGCCAGGCCCCGACGTCGCCTTCGAACACTTGAATCTTCATGTCACCTTCACGACAGCGCCTACTCTCTGCCGAGCCCCAATGGTGGTTACCCAACGTTAACGCTCTCTCCGTACCATCTTCCGGTTGATCAAGAAACCGTCAATGACATCCTGTGGATAAATCGACCGGTTGTGTCAGGACTGTTCCGCGATATCGACCACTCCGGCCGCGCCTGCCTGTCGCGTGGGCACGCTGCAAGAGAATTGACCGGTTGCGGTCCGGGCCCTGTCGGGACGGGGGGCTGGATTCGCAGGCGGTCTCGTGCGACGGTCCGCAACTGTAATGGTCACTCGGTCGGATGAGGGGATGATCCGACAGCTTCTCGGAACAAGTCCTGCACCTGAGGTGGAACGGCGCGTCGCGCCGGACGCACGGATCTACGCCGTGGGCGACATCCATGGCCGGTCCGACCTGCTCGCGCGCCTCCTCGACAGGATCGTGGCCGACATGGCGGGCTTCGACGACGGCCGCTGCGCCTGGCTGGTGTTTCTGGGAGACTACATCGACCGGGGCGACGAATCGGCGACGGTTCTGGAACTGCTGAGCGACCTCGCCGCGGAACCCGCGATCGACGCGGTGTTCCTCGAAGGCAATCACGAGGCGGCGCTGCTGCGGTTTCTCGACGATCCGCTGCGGGCCAAGGACTGGCTCTCCTTCGGCGGACAGCAGACGCTCGCGAGCTACGGCATCAAGCCGCCCTCCGATGAGGACAACGCCGAGTCGCTGGGCCGGGTCCGCGACGATCTGCTCTTTGCACTCGGACATCATCTCGCGTTCCTGCGCGGCCTCGTGCCCTTCGCGCGCTCGGGCGACGTCGCCTTCGTCCATGCCGCCGTCGATCCGCGCCGCGCCGCCCCGGTCGCGGAATCCCGCGCGCTGCGCTGGGGGCATCCGGACTTTCTCGTCCCCGACCCGGTCCCGGGGCTGCGGATCGTGCATGGGCATTACGACGACGGCGCACCGGTGCTGCATCCCGGGCGGATCTGCGTCGACACGGGCGCGTATTACACCGGCCGGCTGACGGCGGCGCGGCTCGACGATGCGGTGGCCTTCCTCACGGTGGGCCCATGACGCGAGATCCGGACATGAAAGACAGGAGCACGTCCGGGATGACGGCGCGGGTTCTCGTCCTTGCCCTCGGCCTCTGCCTCGCGGGGTTTTCGGTCACGGCCATGGTCCTCGCGCTGCGCGGCGCGCCCGCCTTCGACGAGACCGCGCGTCGGACGGGCGCCTTCGGCGACTGGCGCGTGCCGGACAGCCATGCGCTCTACATGAAGCCCGACTATCTGTTCCAGCTGGCCTTCGGCTATCTGCAGGCGGACGCCTTCCCCTCCGCCGCCACCGAAGGGCCGGACGAGATCGCGACGTTCGAGACCGCGCTCGACCGCGTCACGCGCGCCCGCTCTCTGCTTGAGGAAAGTCTCGCCCTGGCGCCCGCGAGCGCCCGGACCTGGGTCTCGCTCGCCTGGGCGCGCGCCCTGCTCGGAGATCCCGAGGCGGCACGGGAGGCCCTGCTGGTCTCCTGGCAACTCGCGCCCAACAACCTCGGGCTTGCGGCTCAGCGTGCCGGGCTTGCCGACGTCGTCGCTCCAAGCGAACACAGCACGGCCTGGTCTGCGGGCATCGCACGCGATCTGGAGATGTTGCAGCGTTTCGGCGCGGAACGCTTCGATCAACTCCTCGGCGACGGCTGAATGAACCTGCTAATGGATTATCGCGAGGCTCAATTGTCGCTCACAGACGTTTCATGGTAAGCGATCAGATCCGCGCAAGTGACATGGGACGGAGAGAGCTTGATCAGGACCAACGCCACCAGGAGGCTCTTGCGCCGCAGATGATGGTGGCTATAGCTCGCCTCGTAAACCTCGTAGCTGTCCCGGAGATCCTCCAACCGCTCGATTTTCGCCTGGATGATCCGAACGAGTTCCTTGCAATCGGGATCGTCATACCATCCCGTCGCCCGCGCCTCGCCCGCCGATATCGACATCGCCAGCGCGA
>CAYTBD010000358.1:0-1031 GCA_964435755.1 uncultured Rhodobacterales bacterium | reverse complement strand
AGCATCAAGGACTTCACATACGACATCGCGCACCACCCGCACCTTTTCACCGGAAGAAGATAGCCGCAAAATGCCGATCCGGCAACAGACACCGGCGAAACCGCATCTTGATCCCGGGGAGTGGACCACCGGCCGTTCGCTTGATAAAGGCTTTGAGATTGGGTTTCAGGCCGTTAGCTTCGACGGGATGATGAACGTGGGGTGCCGGTCCGGCGTGGACCGACACGACGTCAGGGTGTGATCGGGTATTCGATGAAGCAGGATCCGCGACAGGAGGCTTATCCGTTCCGCTCGCTCCGGGCCGACCAGCTTGTCGAGGAGGACGACGCGGACGCCATCGATATCCGCGCCATCGCCCGAAAGCTCTGGCGCGGCAAGTGGATCATCGTCGTCACCACGCTCTTCGCGGCCCTGATCGGCTCGTTGACGGCCACGCAATACGAGCCTGTCTACCGCGCCGACGCGACGGTGATGTTCAACCTCGATCGCACGAACATCGTCGATGTCGAGCAGGTCGTCGTCAGCGGCATCAACGAGAACACGATCCAGAACCAGATCGAGATCCTGCGCTCTACCGGGCTGATCGAACGGGTCGTCGACAAGCTCGCCCTCGAACGAAACCCGGAGTTGAACCCGCTCATCCGTGAACCGGAGGAGACGCTGTTCGAGCGGCTCCGCAGCCTCGTCGCGATTCCGCCGGAACTCCTCGATCTCGGCCGCGACATGGGTATCCTGAAGCCGCCGCCGCCCCCGGCGCCCGAGCCCGATCCCCAGGATCGCGCCGCCCTCGAACGCCGCCTCGTCGTCCAGAATGTTGAATCCCGTCTCGGCCTGACTCCGGTCCAAGGCACCCGAGTCATCCGGATCAGCTTCTTTTCGGGCAATCCGAGAACCGCCGCCCAAGTGGTCAACGCGGTCGCCGAACAGTACATCGTCGACACTGTTCCAGGTGTCCTTGACGATGTTGCCGGTCTTGGCCGGCTTGGCCCGGCGTTCGACGGTGACGGGGGCCGATTGGTGATGGTATTGCG
>CAYTBD010000357.1:0-3137 GCA_964435755.1 uncultured Rhodobacterales bacterium | reverse complement strand
GGCGGGATGGACGGCCTATCAGGGTGTGCCGATGCCGGTTCTCTTCGTCTGCGAGGACAACGGCATCGGAATTTCGGTGAAGACGCCGAAGGGCTGGATCGAGGCGAATTTCGCGCACCGTCCGGGGCTCAGGTATTTCGCCTGCGACGGCCTCGACCTCCACGACACGTTTCGCGCCGCTTCCGAAGCGGCGGACTACGTCCGTGCGCGGCGGCGGCCCGCGTTCCTGCATGTCCGCACCGTCCGTCTTTACGGTCATGCGGGCGCGGACGTGCCGACCACCTACCTGAGCAAGGAGGACGTCGAGGCGGAGGAGGCGAACGATCCGCTGCTCCATTCGGTCAGGCTGCTGAGAGAGGCCGGCGCCGTCTCTCCGGAGGAGGCGCTTTCGATCTATCGGGAAACCTGCCGGGAAGTGGGCCGTCTGTCCGAGGATGCCGTGAAGCGGCCCCGGCTGTCATCGGCGGCCGAAGTGATGGCGAGTCTGGTTCCGCCCGTCCGCCGCTGTCGCCCGACGAACGGTCCATCGGCGGAGGCACGCCGCGCCGCCTTCGGCTCCGACCTCAAGGCGTCCGGCGAGCCTCAGATCCTGTCGCGCCTCATCAACTGGGCGCTGACCGACCTGATGCTGGAGCACGGCGAGATCATCCTCATGGGGGAGGACGTGGGCCGCAAGGGCGGCGTCTATGGCGTGACGCAGAAGCTCGTTCATCGCTTCGGCCCCGGCCGTGTGATCGACACGATCCTCGACGAGCAGTCGATTCTGGGGCTCGGCCTCGGCATGGCGCACAACGGCTTCATCCCGCTGCCCGAGATCCAGTTCCTCGCCTATCTTCACAACGCCGAGGACCAGTTGCGCGGCGAGGCCGCGACGCTGCCGTTCTTCTCGAACGGGCAGTTCACGAACCCCATGGTCGTGCGCATCGCCGGTCTCGGCTACCAGCGCGGTTTCGGCGGTCATTTCCACAACGACAATTCGGTCGCCGTGCTGCGCGACATCCCCGGTCTCATCGTGGCCTGCCCGTCGACCGGCGCGGATGCCGCCGGGATGCTCCGCGAATGCGTCCGGCTGGCACGCGAGGAGCAGCGCGTCTCGGTGTTCCTCGAGCCCATCGCGCTCTACCCGATGCGAGACCTCCATGCGGAAGGCGACGGCGGCTGGCTGACCACCTATCCCGACGTGACCGAGCGCGTGGGGTTCGGCGACGTCGCCGTCCACGGCGAGGGCCGCGACCTCGCCATCGTGACCTTCGGCAACGGCCACTACCTGTCCCGAAAGGCGCAGCGGAGTCTCGAGCGCGAAGGGCATGGCGTTCGGGTGATCGACCTGCGCTGGCTGTCGCCGCTGCCGGAAGGCGCGCTTCTGGAGGCGCTCGCCGGTTGTGAACGCGCGCTGATCGTGGACGAGACGCGGCGGTCCGGAGGCGTGGCGGAGGCCCTGATGGCGCTCCTGGCCGAGCGGACCGAAATCCGGCCCAGCCGGCTGACGGCGGAGGACAGCTTCATAGCGACCGGTCCGTCCTATGCCGCGACGATGCCATCGGTCGACTCGATCCTCGCGGCGGCAAGGGCGCTTCTCGCATGAGACCGCGCAGTCCCGCATCTGCCCGACATGGCGATGGTTTTCATGCCTGATCCCGGCAACCTCTGGGAACGGACCTGTGCCGAGGACGTGCCCGCGCGCCGTCTCGACGGTGATCTGACGGTCGACCTCGCAATCGTCGGAGGCGGGTACACCGGCTGTTCGGCGGCCTTGAGCGCCGCCGAAGCGGGCGCCGACGTGTGCCTGCTCGAAGCGGGGGAGATCGGCCACGGTGGCTCCGGTCGGAACGTCGGGCTCGTGAACGCGGGCCTGTGGTTGCCGCCTGACAAGATCATCGCGGCGCTGGGCGCGAAGGAAGGCGAACGGCTCCTGTCGCATCTGGGTGACGCCCCCAGCCGCGTCTTCGACCTGATCGAGCGTCATGGCATCGATTGCGAGGCGACGCGGAACGGAACCCTGCATTGCGCCCATTCCGCGGCCGGTCTTGCGAGCCTCGAAGACCGGTATCGCCAGCAGAACCGGCTTGGCGCGCCCGTGCAACTGTTCGGCGCCGACGATGCTGCGGCGCGCACCGGGTCTCCGCGCTTCCATGGGGCCCTGTTCGACCCGCGGGCGGGAACCATCCAGCCTCTGGCCTACGTGCGCGGGCTTGCGCGGGCCGCCGCCCGCTCCGGTGCGCGGATCGTGAAGGCGTGTCCTGTGCGCCGCTTCTCGTCATCGAGGGGCGCCTGGAGGGTGGAGACCGCGTCCGGAGCGGTGACGGCGCGGGCGCTTCTTCTGGCCACGAACGCCTATCACACAGGTGCCTCTACCGGCGCCGAGGATCCCGGTGGATTCGTTCCGGTTCACTATTTCCAGATCGCCACGGCCCCGCTTCCAAAGAAGGACCTTCGGACGATCCTGCCCGGCGGAGAGGGCTGCTGGGACACGGCGCTCGTCATGTCGTCGTTCCGGCTCGACCGTCAGGGTCGCCTGATCATCGGAGGGATCGGCAATCTGGAGGCTCCCGGCGGTCGCGTCCACGAAGCCTGGGCGCGGCGCAAGATAACCCATCTCTTCCCCGACCTTGTCGCACCGCCGATCGAGCACGCGTGGTGCGGCCGGATCGCGATGACGAGCGACCATATCCCGAAGATTCGCGAGATCGGCCCCAACGGCTATGCCTGCTTCGGGTATTCCGGCCGCGGCATCGCACCGGGGACGGCCTTCGGTGCGCTCGCCGCCGAGGCCCTGCTCAACGGGACGCCGGAGACGCTCCCCATCTGTCCCATTCGCCACCACAAAGAGGCGTTCACCGATGTCAGGGCCGCCTGCTACGAACTCGGCGCTCTCGCGACACATGCCGTCAAGGCGCGGTTCTGATGCTCCAGAGGCCCGGGCACCGGCCGGCGCTCACGCTCTGATCTCGCCCTGAAGGCGACGCGCGGTCGCGTCCGCCCTGCAATTGCTGCATGGCGGCAATTCGGCAACTGACATTGTGCATGTGCAGAATCCGTCTAGCTCTGACAGGGACAGAGATTGATGGAGAACGGCGATGGCCTTTCTGGCAGATGTATTCGCACCCCTTGAGCCGATACGCTTTTCCACGTTGGCG
>CAYTBD010000356.1:0-3137 GCA_964435755.1 uncultured Rhodobacterales bacterium | reverse complement strand
GTGCCGGCGCGACGGTGCGGGTGACGGACCCGCACGGCCGGCGCGAGGGCGAGACGCTGCTGCCCGGCGTCACCTGGGTCGATGATGCCTACGCGGCGGCCGAGGGTGCGGATGCTCTTCTGATCCTGACGGAGTGGAACGAATTCCGGGCGATCGATCTTGAGCGTGTCGCGAAATCGATGACCGCCGCGCGTATGGCCGACCTGAGGAACGTCTATTCCGACGAGGAAGTCCGTGGGAGCGGATTCGAAGCCTACGTTTCGGTCGGGCGGTAGCGAGACGCCGCCGCAGGACGGCGTCCACGCGATCGATAGACCGCGTAGGATGGCATGTTAAGCGCCTTGCGCGCTCAGCCCACGAAGTTCTGCGTCAGCCAGAACCTGCCGCAATACTGTCCGTCGCCATAGGCTGCGGCGGTGCTCACCATCGTGACGCTTGGATTGAGGATGTTCTTGCGGTGCCCGCTCGAGTTCATCCAGAGCGAAACCGCGTGCCGGGCGAGGCTGGCGTAGTTGTGGGCGTGAAGCCTCTCGCCGTCTTGCGAGGCGAATTTGCAGCTCGCGCTGTCGACGATCCTGAATCTTTGTCCGTCGATCCGGTAGCGGTGCACCATGCCGATGTTCTCGGCGCCGGTTCTCGCACGGATGTTCGCGGCGCGAATGCGGTCGGAGAGTCGGGCCGTGCCCGAGACGTTGCTCCGGTGCGAGAGCGTGCCGGAGCGGGCCATCCACGTACTGTGCGCCGCCGCGATGCGGACGAGCGCGGTATTCGCCGGGCCGAGCGGCCTCAGGCCGGAACGGCAGCGGTGATAGTTCACTTCGGCGCGGACGGCCGCGTCGAGAAGCTGTTGATCGACCCGGCTCGGAACCGGCTGAGCGGTTCCGGCAGGCGCGTTTCGTGTGCAAGCAGACGCCGTCGTGGCAGCGATGGCTAGGGCGACCCCGACGACGACCCCCATCAGGTGCGTCTTCATGGTTTCTGCGATCTGCTCCGTGCCCCCGGATACAGGACCATAAGGAAAATGATGGCGACAAGAGGGCAGGCACCGAAGACGCTACAAAATGCGGAGTTGCGCCTAATCGAACGCTACATCTTGTGGGTAAGCTGCTAGGCGTACCACCAGCGCTCGGCAATCCGGGCCGAATCCATGTCCCAGAGTGCGCCAATGCGTCCGGCATGACAAAGCCTGGTCGAATGGGCAATGAGCCCGTCGGCGCCGACCGGCACGATGACCGGCCGCTCGGCGGCCTCGGCCCGGAGCCCGGCTAGTTGCAGGGCTCGATCGTCGGCGTCGAGCGTCGCTCGCGCCTCGGCAAGGCGGAGGGCGTAGTCTGCACCGGCCTCCCGGCCCGCGAGGCTCAGCGACCAGTCCTCTGTCGGCCGTCCCGGCCGGAGTCTCGCGACGATCCGGGTCGCAGCGCCTGCGGAGGGGACCAGCCCGGCGCATTGGGCCGCCGCCGTGACTTCGCGGGCCAGTGCCTCGGCACCCGGCACGCGGGCTGGTGCGATTTCCACCGATACGGGCATGCCGGCGAGCCCTGCGACACCGGCGGGCGCGGCGTCGACGACCGTGCCGTGACCATGCAGCACCGCCGACAGGATCGCATCACGATCGAGGACCTGCGCGACCGCCGATGCGATCCGCCGCGCCTCGGTTCCGGCCAGGCCTTCGACGGCCAGTTCGATGAACGCAGGCCCCTCGACGCCGGTGAGCGCGAGGCGTCCGTGACGGCGGAGGGCCGGCGCCCACGCGGGATCGGCAAGGTTGACGGCATCGACACGGCCGAGCCGCAGCGCTTCGAGCCGCGCGTCGGGATCGCGCAGCACCAGCACTTCGATCCGCTCGAACCAGCCGGCGCGGCCGTCCTTGTAGTGGCTCTCCACGCGCTTCAGGACTGCCCGCTCCGACGTCGTGCCACGGTCGAGACGGTAAAGACCGGTGCCGATCCCGGCCGCCATCGCGGCGTCCGGCGCTCCAGCGGGAAGCATGACGAGTTGCGGATCGGATAGCAGAAACGGCAGGCCCGGGTTGCCCGACTTCAGAACGATCTGAACCCGGTGCGGCCCCAGCCGTCTCACCTGTGCAAGTCCTGCCGCGAGCGATGTGTCGCCCTCGCGCGCGGCGGCCATGTGCAGCTTGAGCGTCGCTACGACATCTTCTGCGCCGAACGGACGTCCATCGTGGAACACGGCGTCCTCGCGAAGCCGGAACGACCACACCCGGGCGTCGGGGCTTGCCGTCCACTCCGTCGCGAGTTCTCCCGTGATCGCGCCATCCGGTCCGATTTCGGTCAGGCAGTCGAAGACGGCGCCGTGCCCGAGAATCCGCATGACCGGATCGAAGGGGACGCGTCCGTCGAAGGCGCGGATCCCCAGTCCGGCAAGGCCGAGGCGCAACGACCCGGACCGTGCCGGAACGGCGTCCGCCGACGTGCCCGAGACGGCGACCATGCCGGCCGCCGCGCCGAGTCCGAGAAGCTCACGTCTGCTGATACGCCGCATCGTCTTCCTTCACGTCAGGGCATCTGCCCGAATCGTCCTGTCCTGTCATCCCGGTCCTGGCCGGCAGATCCGACGGAGCTGATCCGTGGTCCGGACCAGTTCCGCACTGATCCCCGGTTCCGAAAGCGCGTGCCCGGCCCGCGGCACGATGACAAGGCGGGAGCGCGGCCAGAGCTCGTGGAGCTTCTGCGCCGAGACCGGCGGACAGATCATGTCGTAGCGGCCCTGCACGATTGTACCCGGCACCTGTCCCAGCAGGTCCATGTTCACGAGGATCTGACCGTCCTCCTCCAGAAAGCCGCCATTCAGAAAGTAATGATTTTCGAGACGTGCGAAAGCGCGCGCATATTCCGCCGGGCTGTCGCCGCCCGGGCCGTCGTTGTCGATCGAGGCAAGCGTGTTCTCCCAACTCGCCCAGGCGCGGGCGTGGCGGGTCTCCATCATCAGATCGCCGGAAAAGAGCCGACGATTGTAGGCTGCGATCAGGTCGTCCCGCTCGTCCTCGGGGATGAGATCGGTGAAGCGCTTCCAGACGTCCGGCCAGAACTGCCCCGCGCCGCCGCCGTAGAACCAGTCGAGTTCGGCCTTCGTCATCAGGAAGATGCCCCGCAGCATCAGGTGCAGTACCCGCTCGG
>CAYTBD010000355.1:552-3142 GCA_964435755.1 uncultured Rhodobacterales bacterium | reverse complement strand
CCGATCCGGTGCCCCGCCCGCGTCAGCCCCTCCATGTCGAAGAGGCCGGACCCGATGAAGGTGTTGGAGGTGGGGCAATGGACGAGCGACGCGTCGGCGTCCCTCAGACGGTCCTTCTCGCGCTCCGACAGGTGGATGGCGTGGCCGAAGACCGCGCCCGGGCCGACGAGGCCGAAGCGCTCGTAGGTATCGAGGTAGTCCCGCGCCTCGGGAAAAAGCTCCGCCACCCAGGCGCATTCGTCGGTCTGTTCGGACAGATGCGTCTGCATCAGGCAGTCCGGATGCTCGGTCCAGAGCGCCCCCATCGCCTCGAGCTGCTCCGGGGTGGAGGTGGGCGAGAAGCGCGGACTGATCGCGTAGGCAAGCCTGTCCCGTCCATGCCAGCGCTCCAGCAGCGTCCTGCTGTCGTCGTAGGCCGACTGCGGGGTGTCGCGCAGGCCCACCGGCGCGTTGCGGTCCATGCAGGTCTTGCCGGCCACGACCCGCATCCCGCGCCCCCGGGCGGCCGTGAAGAAGGCGTCGACGCTTTCGGGATGGATCGTGCAGTAGCTCGCGACCGTCGTCGTGCCATGGGCGAGGATGAGATCGAGATACCGCTCCGCCGTCTCGCGGGCGTGGTCGGGATCGCCGAAGCGCATTTCCTCGGGGAAGGTGTAGGTGTTGAGCCAGTCGATGAGCCGCTTGCCCCAGCTCGCGATGATCGCGGTCTGGGGATAGTGGGCGTGGGCGTCGACGAAGCCCGGAAGGATCAGATCATCGCCGAAATCCCGGACCTGAGCCCCGGGATGCGCGCGGCGGAGGTCGTCCGCGCGGCCGACCGCCGCGATCCGACCGTCGTCGATCAGGACGGCGCCGCGCCGGTCGTGCCGGACGGCCTCGTCAAGCGTCGAGTGGAAGGGATCGGCCTCGAAGCGGAGCGTCTGACCGAGAAGGAGGAGCGGGTCCGGCACACGGGATCTCCCTGTTGACCGGACGAGCGTAAGCGCACTCGATGCAATGGTAAATCGCCTGCGTTCCCCTGTTGATTCCCCGCCCTCTCGCCTATTGTGTCCGGCGCAGGCTGGAGGCGCCCATGACCGAAACCGAACCGACCGTCGACGAAGAACTCGCCGAGGATTACGCGCTCGACGAACGGCTGTTCTCCGCCGTCCGTCTTGCGCTGGAAACCGGCGACGGCGCGCGTCTCAGGGAGCTTTTCGAGCCGCTTCACGCCGCCGACATCGCGGACTTTCTCGAACAGGTCGACGGCGGCGAACGGCGCGAGATCCTGATGCTTGCGCCCGATGTGATCGATGGCGAGGTGCTTTCGGACCTCGACGAGGGCCTCCGCGAGGACGTGATCTCGTTCCTGCCGGCCGAGCGCCTTGCCGAAGCCGTGCGCGAACTGGATTCCGACGATGTCGTCGACCTGATCGAGGATCTCGAGGAGCCGCAGCAGGAGGCGCTGCTCGGCGCGCTCACGGCGGCCGACAGGGTCGCGGTCGAACAGGCGCTGACCTATCCGGAATACTCGGCCGGCCGCCTGATGCAGCGCGAGGTGGTGATGGCGCCCGAACACTGGACCGTGGGCGAGGCGATCGACCATCTCCGGGCGCAGGAGAATCTGCCGGAGCAGTTCTATCACGTCGTGCTCGTCGACCCGCGGATGAAACCGGTCGGGCAGGTTCCGCTCGGCAAACTGATGGCGGCGCGGCGTCCCGTGAAGCTCACCGCCATCGCGGCCGAGGATTTCCGGGCGATTCCCGTCCTGCAATACGAGGGCGACGTGGCCTACGCCTTCAACCAGTACCACCTGATCTCGGCGCCCGTGGTCGATGACGACGGGCGTCTCGTCGGCGTGATCACCATCGACGACGCGATGATCGTCCTCGACGAGGAGCATGAAGAGGACATCCTGCGCCTCGCCGGCGTCGGCGAGGGCAGCCTCTCGGATCCTGTCTTCGAGACGGCATGGCAGCGGCTGCCCTGGCTCGGCGTGAACCTCGTCACCGCCATTCTGGCCTCTCTCGTCATCGCCCAGTTCGAGGACGCCATCGCCCAGATCGTCGCGCTCGCCGTGCTGATGCCGATCGTCGCCTCGATGGGAGGGAACGCCGGCACGCAGTCCCTGACGGTCGCGGTGCGGGCGATCGCCACGCGCGACCTCACCGGATCGAACGTCCTGCGCGTGATCCGGCGCGAGATTCTGGTGGGGCTGGCGAACGGCATCGTCTTCGCCATCGTCATGGGCCTTGTCGGATGGCTGTGGTTCAGCTGGCCGCAACTCGGCGGCGTGATCGCGGCGGCGATGGTGGTGAACCTGGTCGTCGCGGGGCTGGCCGGGATCGGGGTTCCCGTCCTGCTCGAGAAGGTGGGCATCGACCCCGCCCTCGCCTCCGGCGCCTTCGTCACCACGGTCACCGATGTCGTCGGCTTCTTCGCCTTCCTCGGTCTCGCTGTTCTGGTGCTTCTGTGAACGGCGTTTCGGAGCGCAAGGCCGCGGCCCGGAAGGCGGCCTTCGCGCGCCGGCGCGCGGCGCATGCCGAAGGGCAGGACGCGGTGGCGCAGGCGCGCCTCGGCGATTGGCTTGCGGACCACGCGGGCAAGGCGC
>CAYTBD010000355.1:0-542 GCA_964435755.1 uncultured Rhodobacterales bacterium | reverse complement strand
GCTTTCGGGTTACCTGCCGATCCGGACGGAGATCGATCCGCTGCCGGTCATGTCCGCCTGGTCCGGTCCCGTCGGCGTGCCGGTGATCGCGGGCCAGGGACTTCCGCTCCGCTTCCATCGCTGGATGCCGGGGTGCGACCTCTTGGACGGCCCGTTCGGCGCCCGCATTCCTGCCTCGGCGGAGCCGCTGGTGCCCGAGGTGCTGATCGTGCCGCTCGTCGCCTTCGATCGGTCGGGGGGACGTCTCGGCTACGGCGGGGGCTTCTACGACCGAACCCTCGCGGGGCTCCGGGCGGCGGGTCCGGTTGTGGCGGTCGGCTTCGCCTATGCGGCGCAGGAGGACGACGACCTGCCGAAAGAGCCGACGGACGCCCGGCTCGACGCGATCGTCACCGAGGCGGAGGTGATCGAATTCCGCGACTGAAGCCGGGCATTCTGCGGCAGGCCGGAGCACCTCCTGGCGGGCTGCCGGCCGCCCCGCCGCGGCTGCCCCCCGAACCCGGGAAACCGACCGGAGGCACTCCGACCGGGCCGTGGCGCCG
>CAYTBD010000354.1:0-3143 GCA_964435755.1 uncultured Rhodobacterales bacterium | reverse complement strand
CGGCACGGAAGGACGGGTCGCCCACCTTCGTGGTGCCGCCGCCCATCAGCGTGATCGGCTTGTGGCCGGTCTTCTGCAGCCAGCGCAGCATCATGATGTTCAGAAGGTGCCCCACGTGCAGCGATTTCGCCGTCGCGTCGTAGCCGATATAGGCCGGAACCACCCCCGCGATCATCGCCTCGTCGAGGCCCTGAAGATCGGTGCAGTCGGCCATGAAGCCCCGCTCGATCATGACGTGGAGAAAGTCTGATTTGGGGTGGTAGGTCATGGCAACTCGCGTATTCTCGGCCCGAACCGGGCGGGGGCTTCTATATCGCCGGCTTGGCCGGAGGGGAAGAGCATGGAAATCAAGGGGCCGGTCAGAGCCTTGGGGACGATGTCGGGCACCTCGCTCGACGGGGTGGACGCCGCCGTCGTCGTCACCGACGGCGATGAGATCCACGCCTTCGCGGAGACGTCCTACCGCCCGTACTCGGCCGCGGAGCGCGAGGTGCTGCGCGCCGCGCTCGGACAGTGGGAGGGCGAGGCGGTGGAAGCCGCCGCGACCGTCGTGGAGACCGCCCATGCCGAGCTTCTGGCGGAATTCTCGGGAATCGACGTGATCGGCTTTCACGGTCAGACGCTGGCCCATGCCCCCGATCAGGCGCGCACGCTGCAGGTGGGCGACGGGCAGGTGCTGGCCGATGCGTTGGGCGTGCCGGTCGTGTGGGATTTCCGCACCGCCGACGTGCGGCTGGGCGGGCAGGGGGCGCCGCTCGCGTCGTTCTATCACTGGGCGCTGGCCCGGCTGATCGGCGCGCGCCAGCCGATCGCGTTCCTCAACATCGGCGGGGTCGCGAATCTCACCTGGGCAGATCCGAAGGCGCCGTCGCCCGAGACGCCCGGTGCGCTCGTGGCCTTCGACACCGGGCCCGGCAACGCGCCGCTCGACGACTTCATGCGCGCGCGCCTCGGCCTTGTGCGCGATGTCGACGGGCGGCTCGCCGCGAAGGGCCAGATCGTCGAGGACGTGCTCGCGGAGTTCCTCGAACACCCCTACTTCTTCAAGGTGCCGCCCAAGTCGCTCGACCGGAACGCGTTCGCCGGGCTCGCCGGGGCTATCTCCGACCTGCCCGACGCCGAGGCCGCCGCGACGCTCACCGCCATCGTCGCGGCCTCGGTCGCCCGGGGGATGGAGCATTGCCCGGCGCCCCCGGCCCATGTCCTCGTCGGCGGCGGCGGGCGCCGCAACCCGGTGATGATGCAGATGCTGGTGGCGACGCTCGACTGCCCGGTCGTGCCGGTCGAGGAATACGGTCTCGACGGCGACATGCTCGAGGCGCAGGCCTTCGCGCATCTCGCGGTGCGGGTTCTCCGGGGCAAGCCCACCACGGCGCCGGGCACCACGGGCGTCGCCGCGCCGGTGGGCGGCGGGCGGCATTCCCGGCCCGGCGGCAGTCCGCGCACGACCGATCCGCTATCGCTGTCAGCCCTGAAATCGGGAACCTGATCCCCCGTCCGAGCCCGGACGCTCCGGTCAGCCCTTCGGAATGTCGAACCCCGGCGGCGCCAGGTCGAACCCCTCGAACCGGAACCCGGGGCTGACCGTGCAGCTTACCAGCGTCCAGTCGCCCGTGCTCGAGGCCGCCTGCCAGTGGTGCGCCGGAACGATCGCCTGCGGCGTCTCTCCCGCGGCGAGGTCCGGCCCGAGCCGGTGATCCCGGGCCGGCCCGGCTTCGGTCTCGGCCAGGGACAGGATCAGCGGGGCGCCGGCATGGAAATGCCAGATCTCGGCCGCGTCGACGCGGTGCCAGTGGCTTCGCTCGCCCGCCTTCAGGAGAAAATAGATGCAGGTCGCGGTGGGCCGCCCCTCGCCGGTGTCCGCGACCCAGGTCTGCCGGTAGTGCCCGCCTTCGGGATGCGGCGACAGCTCCAGCCTCTCGATGATCTCGTCGGCGGTCATGGGCCGAGCCTAGACCGCGCCCCCGGGCCCCGCAACGGGTCGGACGGAACGCCGGGCCCGGTCGGGGCGTTGAAGCCGCGATGCATGCTATTGAAAGGAGGCAGACATGTCCCGTGCAACGCTTTCGACCATCGCCGCGGCTGCTCTCGCCGCTGCTTTCCCCGCCATCGCGCAAGACACGGCGGACGGCACCGGAACGGGCGTGATCAGCGCCGAGCAGCGCGAACGGGCGATCAGCGCCGACGAGGCGCTGGAAGCCGACGTCTATTCGATGAACGAGACCTACGACGAGAACACCTGGCTCGACACCAACTACTGGAACTCGATCGATGCGGAATGGGCCGAGGTCGGGGAGGTGGAGGATCTTCTGATGTCGCGCGACGGTGAGGTGATCGGCCTCGTCGTCGAGACCGGCGGCTGGCTCGACATCGGCGACGACGAATACGTCATCGATCTCCGGGACGTGCGGGTGGTCGACGACGGCAGGGGCGTGATCAACTTCGTGACGCGGCTTTCGCAGGACGAGATCGAGCAGATGCCGGAGGCGGATCAGGAAACCTGGTTCTGACGACGGTTTGAGCGGCGGTCCGCCTCTTCGGCCCGTCCCGCCCCGCGGCGTTCCGCCGATGCAGGACGCCGCGATCCACGCCGGCTCGCGCCCCGCCGAGGAGCGGGTAGCATCGCCGGCGCACCATGACCTAGGAGGATGACATGACGAATTGGAAAATGTGGCTCGCCGGCGTCTCGATGCTCGCGCTCTCGGCTTGCGAAGGTGTCAACCTGACGCCCGAGGCCCGGACGGTGGCGGGCGTCGCCGGTGGCGCGGCGGCGGGACTGGTCGCGGCCGACGTGCTCGACGCCAGCGACGAATGGCGCGTGATCGCGGCCCTGGGCGGCGCGGCGGCGGGGACGCTCGTGGCGCAGAACACCGAAACCGGCATGTGCGCCTATGCCCGCGGTGACGGCACCTACTATCGTGCGCCCTGTCCCTGACCGGGCTGCAGGAGACCCGCCGGATCATCCGGCGGGTCGTTTCTTCGGGTCTGCATGGTCTCAGGCGCGCAGGATCGACGTCCCCGCGTAGACCGCTGTTTCTCCGAGCATTTCCTCGATTCGGATCAGCTGGTTGTACTTCGCGAGCCGGTCAGAGCGGGCGAGCGAGCCGGTCTTGATCTGCCCGCAATTGGTCGCCACGGCGAGA
>CAYTBD010000353.1:0-3155 GCA_964435755.1 uncultured Rhodobacterales bacterium | reverse complement strand
GAGACGCCGGATCAGGTGCGGGGGCTGGTTCACGATCTGAGGTCCGCCGTCGGCTGGGCGGCGCCCGTGCTGATCGACCAGGAGGGCGGGCGCGTGGCGCGGCTCCGCGGGCCGCACTGGCGCGAGTGGCTGCCGCCGCTCGACCAGGTGGAGCGGGCCGGGCGCGATGCGGCGCGGTCGATGTATCTGCGCTACCGGATCATCGCGGCGGAGCTGTCGGAGCTCGGCATCGACGTGAACTGCGTGCCCTGCGCGGATATCGCGACGGAGGCGACGCATCCGTTTCTGCGGAACCGCTGCTACGGGACCGAGCCGGAGACGGTCGGGGATCTCGCGCGGGCGGTGGCGACGGGCCTGATGGCAGGCGGCGTCCTGCCGGTTCTCAAGCACATTCCGGGTCACGGCCGCGGAGCCGTCGACAGCCACGAGGGCCTGCCGCATGTGGACGCGTCGCCGGAAGACCTCACGGCGACTGATTTCAAGGCGTTCCGGCGCCTGTCCGACCTGCCGCTCGGCATGACCGCGCACGTGGTCTACGGGGCCTTCGACGACCGGGCCGCGACCCTGTCGTCCCGGATGATCCGGCTGATCCGCGAGCAGATCGGATTCGGCGGGCTTCTCATGACCGACGACATCTCGATGGGGGCTCTGGGCGGGCCGCTTGCCGAGACGTGCCGGCGGTCTCTGGAGGCGGGGTGCGACCTGATCCTGCACTGCAACGGGGATCTGACCGAGATGCGGACGGTCGCGGAGGCCTCGGGCCGCCTGACGGGGGAGGCGCAGCGTCGCGCCGACGGCGCGCTCAGACTGCGCGGAAGCCCTCAGCCGATTGACATCCCCGCCGCCGAGGCCGAACTTGAGGCCTTGTTGAGCGGACAGGCGGATGGACGAAGCTGACAATGTCGTAAGCGTCGAGGCGCGGCTGTCGGCCGAGGCGCTGATCGTGGACGTGGACGGGTTCGAGGGGCCGCTCGACCTGCTGCTGACGCTGTCGCGCACGCAGAAGGTGGACCTGCGGAAGATCTCGGTCCTGAAACTGGCCGAGCAGTACCTGCAGTTCATCGAGACGGCGCGGGACCTGCGGATCGAGCTTGCCGCCGACTATCTGGTGATGGCGGCGTGGCTCGCCTTCCTCAAGTCGCGGCTGCTCCTGCCGCCCGACCCCGCCGACGAGGGGCCGTCGGGCGAGGATCTCGCGGCGCACCTCGCCTTCCAGCTCGAGCGGCTGCAGGCGATGCGGGAGGCGGCGGCGCAGCTCATGGGGCGCGATCAGCTCGGCCGGGATTTCTTCGCGCGGGGCATTCCCGAAAGCATCGAGCGGGTGCGGCGGGTCCGGCATACCGCGACACTTCTCGACCTGATGCAGGCCTATTCCCGGATCCGGACGCGGGACGACTTCCGGCCCTATGTCATGGACCGGCACAACGTGCTGACGATGGAGCAGGCGCTCGACCGGATGCGGAGCCTCATCGGCTTCGCCGGCGACTGGACGGATCTGGCGAGCTACATGCCCGAGGGGTGGGAGGCCGATCCGGGCCGTCGGCGGTCAGCCACGGCCTCGACCTTTGCCGCGACGCTTGAGCTTGCCAAGGAGGGCCGGATCGAGTTGAGACAGGGCGAGATGTTCGCACCGATCCAGATACGCAAGCGATCCCGCGCCGATGGCTGAGGGCGAGAGGGAGAGCCTCTTCGAAGCCCCGCCGCTGGCCGAGCAGGAGCGGATGGTCGAGGCGATCCTCTTCGCCTCGGCGGAGCCCGTGTCGGTGGCCGACATGAACGCGCGGATGCCGCACGGCGCCGATGCCGCCGTGGCCGTGGAGGAATTGCGCCGCCGCTACGAGGGCAGGGGCGTGCACGTGGTCAAGGTGGACGACGCCTGGGCGATCCGCACCGCACCCGACCTGGGCTTCCTGATGCAGAAGGAGACGGTCGAGACCCGCAAGCTGTCGCGCGCGGCGATCGAGACGCTGGCGATCGTGGCCTATCACCAGCCGGTGACGCGGGCCGAGATCGAGGAGATCCGCGGCGTCAGCGTCTCGCGCGGCACGGTCGATCAGCTTCTGGAACTGGAGTGGATCCGGTTCGGGCGGCGGCGGATGACGCCGGGTCGGCCGGTGACCTTCGTGGTCACGCAGAGCTTCCTCGACCACTTCGGGCTCGAATCGGCGCGGGATCTGCCGGGGCTGAAGGAACTGCGCGCCTCGGGGTTGCTCGACAACCGGCCGCCGCCGGACGCGGAGGAGCCGGACGAGGACGAGGAGCAGGACGAGCTTTTCGACGAGTGAGTCGCCGGGCGCCACGGAATGCGGCGCTATTTGGGCGATTTGGTTCGCCAATTGGGCCAATCATGTCGGGATTGTTGGAAGAACGCCCCGAAATCCGGGCGATGCCCGGGATCTGTAGCGGGTTTCGGCGGCAGATCGGCCCGAAAACGCCATGACCTGCGCCCAACTTGTCCCAAACCGCGACCGATTTCTCCGCGATACACATGGTTAACGGGGGTCGGTTCGGAGGGTCGAACGATGCAATATCTCAAGCGGGCTCTGAAGATCGCAGGGCAGGGCGAACAGCCGATGGACAGGTTCATGTCGCGTCTCGACCGCATCGCGGTCGAGCGGTCGAAGCCGATCCTGACCCGGAAGACGACCGCCTGAGCCAACCGGCGGGCCTCCGGACGTCGGGCGGATGCGGCGCGATCGCGCGTCAGCCGGCGCGGAAGTGCTTGGAGAGCTTCAGCCCCTGGCCCTGGTAGTTCGAGGCGATGCCCGCGCCGTAGAGCGTGTCCGGCACCTCCGCCATCCTCTCGTAGACGAGGCGGCCCACGACCTGCCCGTGTTCGAGGACGAAGGGCGCCTCGTGGCAGCGGACCTCGAGCACGCCGCGCGAGCCTGCGCCGCCCGCCGCGTCCCAGCCGAAACCCGGATCGAAGAAGCCCGCGTAATGGACGCGGAATTCGCCCACCATCGCCATGTAGGGCGCCATCTCGGCGGCATGGGTCGGCGGGATCGTGACCGCCTCCCGGCTGACGAGGATGTAGAAGGCGCCGGGATCGAGGATGATGCGGCCCTCGCTTGTGTGGATCTCTTCCCAGAATTCCGCCGGATCGTAGTGCCCGATCCGATCGAGATCGATCACGCCGGTATGCGGCTTGGCGC
>CAYTBD010000352.1:617-3166 GCA_964435755.1 uncultured Rhodobacterales bacterium | reverse complement strand
CGACCTCGACGCGCTCGGAAACGGCGCGCGCGGCGGCCTCTTCTATTCGGTCGGCTGCTGGTCGGCCGCCATCGACCACGACACGTTCGCCGAGCACTGGCTCCGCTCGGCGACGGGCGGCGGCATTCGAACGTCGTCATGGAGAACCTGATCGGCGATGACGTGCTCAAGGTGCCGGAGATCGCGGCGACGGCTGCGGCGATCCACCTCTACGGCAAGGACGAGGCGCGCGAGGGCCGGAAGATGGGACACGTGAACCGGATCACGGGGCCGGCGTGACGGGCCGCGTGCGGGTCGCGGTGCGCGGCATTGTCCTGCGGGACGACAGGCTCCTGATCGTCAACGCCTACCCGGGCGACGAGAGCGATCTGTGGTGCGCGCCGGGCGGCGGCGCGGAACCGGGACTGTCCTTGCCCGACAACCTGATCCGGGAAGTGCACGAGGAAACCGGCCTCACCGTCCGCGTCGGTCCGCCCTGCCTCGTCAACGAGTTTAACGATCCCGGAAGCGGGTTCCATCAGGTCGACGTCTACTTCCGCTGCGACATCGAGAGCGGAGACCTGACGGAGGGCTGGACCGACCCCGAGGGCATCGTGACCCGCCGGCGGTTCGTCACGCGCGAGGAACTCGCCCGCCTGCGCCACAAGCCCGACAGCCTGGCCGAAGTTGCCTGGGGCGGTGGCGGGATCTCCTACGACCCCCTGGAGCCGCTCGTGCGGTGAAGGGGCGCCGCCGTACCCGTTGCCGGGAAGACGGCGCGCCGGTCAGGTCGTCCCCCGACTGCAGCGAGGCTGAGGCGCGAGTTGGCCGCCAGGGCCGTCAGGACCATTGTCGTCAGAATGAAAGCGCGCATTGGCGAGACCCAGTCTAGGCGCGGTCGATTGGGAAGAGGCGTCCGAAGGCTCTGCAGTGATACGCAGACCCGCCACCGTAACGGCGTCCGGTGAGGCTCTTTCTACACCACCCCCTTCCCCTCGCCCGTCAGATCGCTAGGGTCGCGGCGATGACCGAGCCGATCGACCGCCAGGGCCTCCGGGACCGCTTCTGGGAACGCGTGCCGCTGAAGAACCTCACCCCGCGGGAGTGGGAGGCGCTGTGCGACGGCTGCGGCAAATGCTGTCTCAACAAGCTCGAGGACGCGGACACCGCGGAGGTGGAATTCACCCGCGTCGCCTGCCGGCTTCTCGACGGGGAAAGCTGCCGCTGCGGGAACTATGCGATCCGGAAGACCCTCGTCCCGGAATGCGTGGTGCTGACGCCGGGCAACATCGCCGACATCGCCTACTGGATGCCGCGCACCTGCGCCTATCGCCTGCTCTGGGAGGGCAAGCCGCTCCAGGACTGGCACCCGCTGATCTCGGGACGGGCAGACAGCGTGCACGAGGCGGGCATCTCGGTGCGCGGCTGGACGGTGCCGGAGTTCGAGGTGCCGCTGGAAGACTGGGAAGACCACATCATCGAGGATCTGAGCTGATGCATTTCGCCTCCGACAACACCGGACCGGTCCACCCGAAAGTTCTGGAGGCGCTCGCCCGCGCGAACGAGGGCTATGCGATGCCCTACGGGAACGACGCGCTGTCGCTCGCCGTGGCGGATCGCATCCGCGAGGTCTTCGAAGCGCCAGAGGCGGCGGTGCACCTCGTCGCGACGGGAACGGCGGCCAATTCCCTCATCCTCGCGACGATGTCGCACCCGTGGGAGACGATCTTCTGCGCGCCCCACGCGCATATCAACGAGGATGAATGCAACGCGCCCGAGTTCTACTCGGGCGGGGCGAAACTGACGCTCGTGGGCGGGACGGACGCCAAGGTCGGAACCGAGGATCTGGTCCGCGCCATCGAGGCCGAGGAGAGCCGGGGCGTCCACGGGCCGCAGCGGGGGCCGGTCTCGGTCACGCAGGCAACCGAAAAGGGCACGGTCTATTCGCTGGACGAGCTTCGCGAGATCGGGGCGATCGCGGACCGGTTCGGGCTGAAGGTCCACATGGACGGGGCGCGGTTCGCGAACGCGCTCGTCTCTCTCGGCTGTTCACCGGCCGAGATGACATGGAAGGCGGGTATCGACGCGGTCAGTTTCGGCGGGACGAAGAACGGGCTTCTGGGCGTCGAGGCGGCGGTGATCTTCGACGGCGGGACGGCGCGGGAGTTCGAGCTCCGGCGAAAGCGGGGGGCGCATCTGTTCTCCAAGCACCGCTACCTCGCGGCGCAGATGGAGGCCTATCTGGCGGACGATCTCTGGCTCGGGATGGCGGCCCGGGCCAACGACGCCTGTGCCGACCTCACGCGGGGGCTGAAGCAGGCGCCGGGGACGGCCTTTCATCATGAGCCGCAGGCGAACATCATCTTCGCGGACTGGGAGCGGGCCGGGCATCGGCGGCTGCATGCGGCTGGTGCGGAATACTACCTGTGGTCGGGCGCGCTCGACACCGGGCCGGAGGACGAGGCGCTGACCGCGCGGCTCGTCACCGACTGGTCTGCGACCGCCGAAAGCGTCCGGGCGTTCGTAGACCTGGTGAGGGGATAGGCGGTGCGTCCGGCCTCGGACACCAT
>CAYTBD010000352.1:0-569 GCA_964435755.1 uncultured Rhodobacterales bacterium | reverse complement strand
CCGGCCAGCCGTTTCAAGGCACCTGCCCCTCAGACACCGAGGTAGCGCGCGGTCACGTCCGGGCCGATTTCGCCGACAGCCCCCGTCCATGCGTCGGCCCCCCGCTCGAGAATCGTCGCCCGGTCGGCGACCGAGGCGATCTCCTTCAGCGACTTGTCGACGAGAAGGATGGAGAGCTTCCCCTTCAGCGTGCGGATCGCCGCCCAGATCTCCTGCCGGACGACGGGGGCCAGCCCCTCGGTCGCCTCGTCGAGGATCAGGAGGCGCGGGTTCGTCATCAGCGCCCGCCCGATCGCCAGCATCTGCTGTTCGCCCCCTGACAGCGTCGACGCCCACTGGTCGCGCCGCTCGGCGAGGCGCGGAAACAGCGCCGTGACCCGGTCCATGTCCCAGTGCCCCGGCCGCGCGGCGGCGGTCAGGTTCTCGGTCACCGTCAGATTCGGAAAGCAGCGCCGCCCTTCGGGGACGAGGCCGATGCCCCGCTGCGCGGCCTTGTGCGACGGCACCCGCGCGAGATCCTCACCCGCGAAACGAAGAACCCCGTCCGCATGCGGCATCATCCGGCAGAT
>CAYTBD010000351.1:0-3177 GCA_964435755.1 uncultured Rhodobacterales bacterium | reverse complement strand
GCGAGGTGGTGAAGATGAAGCCCGGCGCGTAGGAGCGGATCGCGTCGCACATCTTGTGGCTGGCCGCGATGTAGCCGCCCATCACGCCGTAGGCCTTGGCCAGCGTCCCGTTGATGATGTCGATCCGGCCCATGAGACCGTCGCGCTCGGCGACGCCCGCGCCGCGGGGCCCGTACATGCCGACCGCATGGACCTCGTCGATGTAGGTCAGCGCGCCGAATTCGTCGGCGAGATCGAGAAGCGCCTCGATCGGTCCGAAATCGCCGTCCATCGAGTAGACCGATTCGAAGGCGATGAGCTTGGGCGCGGCCGGGTCGTCCGCCTCCAGAAGCGTCCGCAGGTGGGCCACGTCGTTGTGACGGAAGACGCGCTTCGACCCGCCGTTGCGGCGGATGCCTTCGATCATCGAGGCGTGATTCAGTTCATCCGAATAGATGATGAGCCCCGGAAAGAGCTTCGGCAGCGTGGACAGCGTCGCGTCGTTGGCGATGTAGGCCGAGGTGAAGAGAAGCGCCGCTTCCTTCCGGTGCAGGTCTGCCAGTTCCGCCTCGAGACGCTTGTGAAAGACCGTGGTGCCCGAGATGTTCCGCGTCCCGCCGGAGCCCGCGCCGGTCGCGTCGATCGCCTCGTGCATGGCGTCCAGCACCACGGGATGCTGCCCCATTCCGAGGTAGTCGTTCCCGCACCACACCGTCACCGGGCGCTCCGATCCGTCCGGGCGCCGCCAGACGGCGTGGGGAAACGCGCCTTTCCGGCGTTCGATGTCGATGAACGTGCGATAGCGCCCCTCGTCGTGGAGCTTCTGGATCGCCTCGTCGATCTTCGCCTCGTAGTCCACCGGGTCGTCCCCCCTCGTATCTCGTTCGGGCCATGTATCGTCCGGGGTCAGGAAACTAAACCCGTCAATATGTCGCCCTGACATAGATCAATCCGCGATCACCGTGACGCAATCGCGGGCGCCTCCGGATCGCGCGTTGCACTGCGCCACCGCCTGCGCCGCGGCTCCGGGGCCGGTCGCGATTGCGAACTGTCCCGACAGCGGCGATATCGACAGCGCTTTCTCGCCCCGCTCCCGGCGGTAGGTCTCCCGAAACGCCGTCGTCGCCCCGAGCGAGAGCTCGAGCGGGCGCGCCTCGTATCCCCGCGGCAGGACACGCGCCGCGATCCGGCAGGGCCGCGTTCCCGGCCGCCGCGCCGCGTCGCAGGCGGCGAGCGCGGCGCGGTCCGCCGCCGCGACGCCATGATGATTCGCCGCGCTGATCGGGCCGGGCTCCTCGAGGAGCCCGTCATCCGGCGAATAGGCGATCGAGGAATACCAGTAGAGCGGCTGGCGAAGCTGCGTCTCGGCCAGCTCGATGACCTGCACGAGGATCGCCCGGTCGCGCTCGGACAGATCGCCGGCGAGCGCGATCGCCTGGCCCCGCGTCGCGAACAGGAGATCGTCCGCGCGGTCGCCGGCCACCGGCTGCGCCGTCGCCGCGCCCGCCGCGAGGAGCGCCGCCACCGTCAGGATCGCTGTCCGCATCGTCTTCCTCCCGACCTCAAGGCCGTTTCGGGTCAACCCTCACGTATCCCGAACGCCCGGTATCTCCACTGCCCTCACTGGACAGTGACCGTCGGACTGATACCGTCGCCACGGTCAACGAACAAGGGATGCCGCCATGAGCCTCGACAAGGTCCTCAACACCATCGACGAGACCCTCCCCGGTGCGATGGACCGGCTCTTCGAGCTTCTCCGGATACCGTCGATCTCGACCGACCCGGCCCATGCCGACGACGTCGATCGCGCCGCCGACTGGCTCGTCGGGGAACTGCGCGCGCTTGGCGCCGAGGCGGAAAAACGCGCCACCGCCGGACACCCCATCGTCGTCGGCCGACTCGGAGAGGGCGCGCCGCACCTGATGTTCTACGGCCACTACGACGTTCAGCCGGCCGACCCGCTCGAGCTGTGGGACCGCGACCCGTTCGACCCGGCGATCGAGAACACACCCAAGGGCGACGTCATCCGGGGCCGCGGCACATCGGACGACAAGGGTCAGCTGATGACCTTCGTCGAGGCGTGCCGGGCCTGGATCGCGGTGAACGGAAAGCTGCCCTGCCGGATCACCTTCTTCCTCGAAGGCGAGGAGGAATCGGGCTCGCCGTCGCTCGTCCCGTTCCTCAAGGAGAATGCCGAGGAGTTTCGGACCGACCTCGCGCTGATCTGCGACACCGGCCTCTTCGACGACAGGACGCCCGCGATCACCACGATGCTCCGCGGCCTTCTGGGAGAGGAAATCACGATCACCGGCCCGAACCGGGACCTGCACTCGGGCCACTTCGGCGGCGCCGCGATCAACCCGATCCGCGTGCTCGCGCGGATCATCGCGACGCTGCACGACGACACCGGGCGCGTGACCGTGCCCGGCTTCTACGAGGGCGTGCCCGAGCTTCCCGACGCGATCGCCGCCCAGTGGGACGCGCTCGGCTTCGACGCCAGGGAGTTCCTCGGCGACGTTGGCCTCTCCAGACCCGCGGGCGAATCGGGCCGGTCCGTGCTCGAGATGATCTGGTCGCGCCCGACCTGCGAGGTGAACGGGATCAGCGGCGGCTACACCGGCGACGGCTTCAAGACCGTGCTGCCCTCAAAGGCCACGGCCAAGATCAGTTTCCGGCTCGTCGGAACCCAGGACCCGCATGCGATCCGCAAGAGTTTCCGCGAGATGGTCGAGGCGATGCTTCCGCCCGACTGCACGGTCGAGTTCAAGGGCCATGGCGCCTCGCCCGCCTCCGTCATGTCGACGGACGATCCCGCCTTCGAGAAGGCACGGCGCGCGCTGTCGCAGGAGTGGCCCAACCCGGCGGCCTTCGTGGGGGCCGGCGGATCGATCCCGATCGCGGGCTACTTCAAGTCGATCCTCGGGACGGAGTCGATGCTCGTGGGCTTCGGCCGCGAGGACGACGCGATCCACTCGCCGAACGAGAAATACGCGGTCGAGAGCTTCCACAAGGGCGCGCGCAGCTGGGCACGGATCCTCGACGCGCTCGCGCTCTGAGACCGGGGCCGAGGGGGCTGTCTGCCCCCTCGGGCTCCCCCGAGGATACTTGAGGCTCGATGGAAGCGCGGACGCGGCGCAGAAGAAGGCGGCGTCGGCGGACGGGCGCATTCCAGAGGGAGACGTGGCGCGGTTGACGGGG
>CAYTBD010000350.1:0-3197 GCA_964435755.1 uncultured Rhodobacterales bacterium | reverse complement strand
GTCAAGATCGTAGCCGGTGCAGATCTTCAGCTCCTCGAACCCGTCGAGCACGTCGAGCTTGGTCAGCGCGATGCCCGTCACCCCCGATGTCGCGCAGGTCTGCCGGACGAGCACCGCGTCGAACCAGCCGCAGCGGCGCTTGCGGCCCGTCGTCGTGCCGAACTCGTGTCCCCGCTCGCCCAGCCGCTGCCCGTTCTCGTCATGCAACTCGGTCGGGAACGGGCCCTCGCCCACCCGGGTGGTGTACGCCTTCACGATCCCGAGGACGAAATCGATCGCGCCGGGGCCGATCCCGGTGCCGGTCGCCGCCTGACCGGCGATGACGTTCGACGACGTCACGAACGGGTAGGTTCCGAAATCGATGTCGAGCAGCGCCCCCTGCGCGCCTTCGAAGAGGATGCGCTTGCCGGCCTTGCGCGCCTCGGTCAGCACCTTCCACGCCGGGGCCGCGTAGCTCAGGATCTCGGGCGCGACCTCGCGCAGCCGCCTCAGCACGTCCTCCCGGTCCACCGGCGCGAGCCCGAGGCCCGACCGCAGCGCGTCGTGATGCACCAGCGCGCGATCCACGCGGCGCTCGAGCGTGGCGTCATCGGCGAGGTCGGCCACGCGCACCGCGCGCCGCCCGACCTTGTCCTCGTAGGCCGGCCCGATCCCGCGCCCCGTGGTGCCGATCTTCGCCACCGCGTTCTGGCTTTCCCGCGCCCGGTCGAGCTCTCCGTGGAACGGCAGAATCAGCGGTGCGTTCTCCGCGATCATCAGCGTGTCGGGGGTGATCTCGACGCCTTGCGCGCGGATGCTCGCGATCTCGCCGACGAGATGCCAGGGATCGAGCACGACGCCATTTCCGATGACCGACAGCTTGCCTCCCCGCACCACGCCGGAAGGCAGCGCATGCAGCTTGTAGATCTCGCCGTCGATGACGAGCGTGTGTCCCGCATTGTGGCCACCCTGGAAGCGGCAGATCACGTCCGCCCGCTCCGAAAGCCAGTCGACGATCTTGCCCTTGCCCTCGTCGCCCCACTGGGCGCCGACCACCACCACGTTCGCCATGCCGGCCCTCCCGGATGAAACCCGCGCCGATATATCGGGACGCCGCGTCGAGCGAAACCGGAAAAGCCCGCGATCTCCGCGCGGGTCGGGACGGCTCCGCCACCGCCTCCCCGCGCCGGGCTCCCCCGGCGACTCCCGGCCCGGAGGACACCGGCGACGCAGGCGCGCGTCGGGCTGCAGGCCAGCCGAGGCTTGCGGCTGGAGCCCCGAGCGAATAAGTAGCGCGCCAACAGCGACCGAAGGCCCGCCAATGGAAAACGTCGTCCTCATCGTCCACCTGATCCTCGCGCTCTGCCTGATCGGCGTAGTGCTCCTGCAGCGCTCCGAGGGGGGCGGGCTCGGCATGGGCGGCGGTGGCGGCGGCGCGGTCTCGTCGCGCGGGGCGGCCACCGCGCTCGGCAAGCTGACCTGGGCCTTCGCGATCGCCTTCATCGCGACCTCGATGACGCTGACGATCTTCGCCGCGCAGAACTCGGCCGACACGTCGGTCCTCGACCGCCTCGGTGTCGAGCAGCCGGCCGAGGGCGAACCCGACCCCCTCCTGCCGCCGGCGGAGGAGCTTCTGCCACCGACGGCGGGCGACGGCCCGGCACTGCCCCCCGCGCTCGACCAATAGGCCCGTGACGTCCGTCCTCGGCAGGATCGACGCCGCCGCCGGGGACCTCTTCGCCCGCCTCGGGCGCAGCACGCCGCTCGCCATGGTCGTCATCGCGGTCGTCGCGGCCGTCTTCCTGATCCCCGGTCAGGACGCTCTGCCGCTCACCGACCGCGACGAGGCACGCTATGTTCTCGCCTCCAAGCAGATGCTGGAGACCGGCGACTACATCGAGCCGCGCAACCTCGACGCGCCGCGCTGGAAGAAGCCGGCCGGCATCTACTGGCTTCAGTCCGCCGCCGCGACGCTGAGCGGCCAGGGCGCCGATGCGCCGCTCTGGGTCTACCGCCTGCCCTCGTCCCTGGGCATCCTCGCGGCCGCGCTCCTGACGCTCTGGGCGTTGCGTCCGCTTGCAGGCCCCGGGCCCGCGGCGATCGCCGGCCTCGTCGTGGCCAGCAGCGTCGTCACCGCCGCGGAAGGCCACATCGCCAAGACCGACGCCGCGCTGCTCGCTGTCATCGTGCTCGCGCAGGGGGCGCTCGTGCGCTGCCTCGACCGGATTCCGGAGCTGGGGTTCGGCTGGCCCCACGCGCTGTTCTGGACGGCGCTCGCCGGCGGCGTGCTCATAAAGGGGCCGATCATCCTGATCGTCGTCGTCGGCACGCTCCTGTGGCTCACGGTCTTCGAGCTGTCGCTCGACGACATCCGCCGCACGAGGCCCTGGCCGGGGCTCCTCCTCTTCGCGGTCCTGACGCTTCCGTGGTTTCTGGCCATCGGGGTCGCCACCGACTGGGGGTTCTACGCCGAGGCCGTCGGCCGCGACCTCCTCGGCAAGATCGACGGCGCGGCCGAGGGGCACACCGGCCCGCCGGGCTACTACCTCATGACGATCTGGATCACCTTCTGGCCCTGGACGCCGCTCGCGCTGCTCGCCGTTCCGCTGGCATGGGCGCAACGGCGCAGCGACACGCTCCGCTTCCTTGCGGGATGGATCATCCCGACCTGGGCCGTCTTCGCCGTCGCGACGACGAAGCTGCCGCACTACGTGATGCCGGTCCTTCCGGCGGTGGGCGCATTGATCGGCCTGTGGCTCCTCGCGCCCGGGCCGCGCGCGCGCCCGGTCCTGCAGTGGCTCGCGGCGGCGCTGTTCCTCCTCGGGGGGCTCCTCCTCGCCGGGCTCGTCGTGGGCGGGCCGCTCTGGCTCGAGGGCCGGATCTTCCCGACGGCGCTCGGCCTCGCGGTCGCCGGGCTGATCGCCGCGATCCTCGGGGCGTTTTCCCTCGGGCGCGGCCTGCCCAGCGCCGCCGCGGTTTTCGGTGTCCTCGCGGGCGCGCTTCTCCTGCCCGCGCTCCTGCGCGAAACCCTTCCCCGGCTGGAAAGCCTTTTCCTGAGCCCGCGGATGGCCGCCCTCGACGCGGCCTTCGACGACTGCGTCGACCGCCCGGTCGTCGCCACGGGCTACGAGGAACTGAGCCTCGCCTTCCTGACCGGCACGGACACCGTCTTCGCACCGCCCGAACGGGCGGTGTCCGTTCTGGCCTCCGGCGAGCCC
>CAYTBD010000349.1:0-3233 GCA_964435755.1 uncultured Rhodobacterales bacterium | reverse complement strand
CCCAGCGCTGGTCGATCGGCTCTCCGCGGCGCACCAGCTCCGCGACCGGGGCGAAGGTCTGCGCCAGGCGGCTGTCGCGGTCTCCCATCAGAGTCCGCCTTCCTCGACCCAGACCGAGGCCGCTCTCGCCGCGGATGCGAGGGCCGCTCTCAGGGCCTGCAGGTGCGCCGCGTCGACGGCGCCGGTCCATTCGTCCATGAAGGTCTTCTTGAACTCGACAGCCAGCGCGCAGCCGGTCTCCGGGAAGCGCTCGTGCACGAAGCGCGGAACCTCGCGGCCCCGGAACTTGACGTTCTCCCGTACGTCGGGAGTGCGGCCGCAGATTTCTGCAGAGCGCATGATATCGAGGAAACGCTCCACCACCGGGGCCCAGCGGTCGCGATCCATGGTCCCGGTGCCGAGGTTGATTTCCGGGTTGTCCTCCGGCGGCGCGGGAGCAGCGCCGGGGCCGCCGCGACGGTGGTTGTAGCTGTGCAGATCGAACACCACGAAACGGCCGTGCCGCCGCTCGACGCGCGACAGCATGGCGTGCAGATGACCGAAAAAGGCATCGTGCTCCGCCAGCGCGGTGGGCCGCACCGCGTCGATGGCCTCCGGCTTCCAGATCTCCAGCCCCCAGCAGTCGTCGGGAACGACGCAGAGCGCCTCCTCCCGGCGCCTGTTGAGATCGACCTCGAAGCGCGACCGGCGCGGCAGGAACTGGCTGTCGCAGGCAAAGGCGAGATAGTCCGTGAACGGATCCTCTTCCCGCATGCGGGCCGGTTCGTCGAGCTGCAGAAGCCGCAAATGGTCGGGACGGATCTCGTGGCCTGCATGGACCGCCAGGCCGATCGTGGGGCCGTGACCTTCGATCACGTGGTGCAGGAGGCGCGGCTCGAACAGGGCGGGGTCGCTCATCGGGGCCGTCGTCCCGCCGCTCACCGGTGCGCGCCGGGCGGGCGCGAGCCGACTTCGAACGGCTCGCCGACCCGCCTTGCATGTCGCGCCGTACCCCGCGCCGGCGTCGTGATCCCGCACCGCCGTCTCACTCTCTCGCCTCCGCCCGGTGTTCGTCCCGTCGCCCGGGGACACACGTCTCGCGTCGATCCGGGCGGCGGGCAGCGGCTCATCTCAGTGCGCCGCCTCAGGATTGACCTCGCGCTTGGCCAGTTGCGAGAGCTTGCCGTCCGCGGCCTTCTCTTCCTCGAGGATCGAAAGCAGGGTTTCGAGATCCTCCTTGAGGCCGAGCTGCTTGGCCCAGCAGGCGAGCGTGCCGTAGGCAGCGATCTCGTAGTGCTCGATCCGCTGCGCCGAGGCGATGAGTCCGGCGTCACGCAGGCTGGAGTCGTCGACCATGTCGGCCCATTTCTCCGACTCGCCGATCAGCGTCTGCATGGATTGATCGGTATGCTCGCGCGCCTTCGCGCCGTGCCGACCGAGGATGTCCTCGACGCGTTGCAGATGCGAGCGGGTCTCGCCGAGATGCTCGGTCATCCCCTCCTTGAGCCCGGGATCGGTGGCCCTGTCGGCCATCCGCGGCAGCGCGCCCACAAGCTGCTCCTCCAGAGAGCGGGCTTCCTGCAGTTCGGCCACGTACATGTCTTTAAGGTTGCTGACGTTCATGGGTCACCTCCACGGGGTCCTGGCGTTGTCGAGGGAGCGCCCTCACCGAACGCGCCCCGTCATTGAAACTGCTGGAGCGACGACCGGAACCTGACGCAACAGCCGACGCTGTCGCTCCAACACACCCCGCCGGAGGGTTGTTCCGTCCCGGGCGGGCATTCCTCGTCCGATCCCGGTCTTCCCCGCGCGGGGCCGCTGCGGCGGAACCGATCGGTCCGGATGCGGTTTCCCGATCTCGCCGGTGCGACGGCTCACCGGTCATCCGCGCGCGTCGACGCCGACGGATCAACAGGGGGTGCGGTATGCGCGCAATCATGGAGCATCCCGACGCGACCTCCGACGACCGGACGGCGGCGGGCAGGCCATTGCTCCACCGGGCCGTGCCGGCGGCGTGGCGCGAAGGGGTCCGATGCGCGGCGCGGCCGAGGGGGCGTCTTGGCTGAGGGACTGGACTCCACGGCGGTTCTCGTTCTCCTGATCGGCGCACTGGTCGCGGTCTCCATCTTCATGCGGGCGTTTCTGGACCGCACCATGGTCCCGTCGCTCGTCGCCTTCATAGGGCTCGGCTTCCTGCTGCGGATCGCCAGCGATCGCTGGGGGATCCTCGAAGACCGCGGAGAATTCGCCTTCGAGATCCTGGCGGAGCTGGGCGTCATCGTCCTGCTGTTCAGGATCGGGCTCGAGAGCGACCTGTCGGGTCTGCGCCGGCAGCTCCGGCATGCGAGCGTCGTCTGGCTCGGGAACATCGCGCTGAGCGCGGTGCCGGGGTATTTCGTCGCCCATTACCTGCTCGGATACGGTCAGATCCCGAGCCTCGTGACCGCCGTTGCGCTGACCGCGACGAGCATCGGCGTCTCCGTCGCCACCTGGCAGCAGCACGGAAAGCTCGACAGCCCGAACGGACGGCTTCTGACGGACGTGGCGGAAATGGACGATCTGTCGGGCGTGACGATGATGGCGCTGCTGTTCGCGGTCCTGCCGATCCTGCGCGAAAGCGGGCTGGGCGGTCAGGGCGGTGGACTCCTGCAGGAACTGGTCAGAACCGGCGGGGTGTTCGCGCTCAAACTCGCCGGGTTCGTCGCGTTCTGCGTCGTCTTCTCGCTCTACGTGGAGCGGCGCATGACCGGGTTCTTCCTCCGTTTCGGATCCCGCGAGGAACTTACCGTGCTCGTCGCGGGAACGGGCGTGCTCATCGCCGGAGCTGCCGCCCTTCTGGGCTTTTCCGCCGCCGTCGGCGCCCTGCTCGCCGGGCTGGCCTTCAGTCGGGACCCGGAGGCGATCAACATCGACGCGGGCTTCAAGGGCCTCTACCACCTCTTCGCCCCGTTCTTCTTCGTCGGCATCGGTCTGTCGCTCGAGCCCTCGGCGCTGACCTCGGCCCTCGCCGCGGGCGCGGCGCTCACGGCGGTGGCGGTGCTGGGAAAGGTCATGGGCGCGGGGCTTCCGGCCCTGGTCGCGACGGGCACGACGGGGGCGGTCATCATCGGCGTCAGCATGGTTCCGCGCGCCGAGATCACGATGGTCATCGTCGAGCGCGGCCAGCAGCTTGGCGACTGGGCGGTGCCGGCGGAGCTCTACGCGGCCTTCGTGCTCGTCTCCGCCATCACCTGCCTCGTCGCGCCGATCGCTCT
>CAYTBD010000348.1:0-3237 GCA_964435755.1 uncultured Rhodobacterales bacterium | reverse complement strand
GACCGGAGGGAGGCGGGGGGCCGGCCCCCCGATCCGCGCTCTACTCCAGCCGCGACGGGAACCCGTCGGCGCGCAGGTCGGTGCCGAGCGCATCCTCCAGCAGCTTGACGATCTGCGTCGACTGCGCCTCGCCTCCATAGGCGGCCCGGCCCGTCTCGAAGATCTCGCGGACACGTCCCGCGAGGTCGAGCGGCACGCCGAATTCCTCTCCGAACCCCGCCGCGAAGCCGAGATCCTTCAGCGCGAGGTCCATGGTGAACGCCACGTCGTAACTGCCGTTCAGGATCAGCTGGCCTTCCGTCTCGTGCACGAAGGAGCTTCCCGAGGAGGCCGCGATGGCGGCCCAGGCCTGGCCGAGGTCCAGCCCGCCGCGCCGGGCCAGCATCAGCGCCTCGCCGCAGCCGACGAGATGGATGAAGGCGAGCATGTTGGTGATGACCTTGATCACCGAGGCCTGCCCGAGCGCGCCCATGTGGAAGATGCGCCCGCCCATCGCCTCGAGCGCGGGGCGGTGCGCCTCGAAAAGCGCGGTGTCGCCGCCCGCGAGCACGGTGATCTCACCGGTTCTGGCAAGGTGTACGCCCCCCGTCACCGGGCATTCCAGCGTGCGCACGCCGTACTCCGCCGCCACATCGGCCAGCCGCAGGATATCGTCGCGGCCGAGCGTCGACATCTCGAGCCATGTCGCGCCGGACCGCATTTCCGGAAGCACCTCGCGCAGGATCGCCTCGCTGATCGCCGGCGAGGGCAGGCAGGTGACGAGCGCGTCGGCCTCGCGGACGGCCTCGGCCGGGGTCGCGGCCCAGTCCGCCCCTGCCGAGACGTGGCGGTCGGCGAGCGCCCGGTCGCGGTCGTGGACGCGGACCTCGAGGCCGCCCTGCAGGAGATTCGCGGCGAGGTGCCCGCCGAGGTTTCCCAGCCCGATGAAGGCGTATTTCATGTGACCTCAGATCTCGACCGGTTCCATGACGTCGGGCGTCTTCACGTCGACCCCCGGCAGTCCGCGCACGAGCGCCTCCGCCGATTGCTCCAGAAGCGGGAACGTCCTGTAATGGCAGGGAATGACGGTCGTGAAGTCGAAGTACTTCTTCGCCGCCCAGGCCGCGCGCTCCATGTCCATCGTGAAATGTCCGCCCGCGCAGAGGATGCCGATGTCGGGATTGTGCAACTCTCCCATCCACGCCATGTCGGCCATGATGTCGGTGTCGCCGGTGACATAGATCGTGTGGCCCTCGCCGGCGATCATGAAGCCCGCTTCCTTGCCGGCGTAGCGCGGGCCGTCCGGCGTGCCCATCGACGACGAGTGGACGGCGTTGACCATCGTCACCTTCACCTCGCCGAGCGCCACCGTCCCGCCCTTGTTGAAGCCGATGCCCTCGATGCCTTCGGTCTCTGCCCACCAGCTCACCAGGTCGAAGATCCCGACGACGGGTATGCCGAGTTCCTTTGCGAGCGGAACGGCTTCCGCGGCGTGGTCGCCGTGCCCGTGGGTGACGAGGATGTGCGTTGCGCCCCGGATCGCCTCGTCGCGTCGTTCCTCCGGAAACACTGGGTTTCCGTTCGTCCAGGGGTCGATCAGGAGAACCTGATCGGCTATCTCGATGCGGAAGCTCGCATGTCCGAGCCAGGTGATTTTCATGAGGTCCTCCCTGGTTGCGGGTCCGACATAAACTCCGGACGAGGATGAGTCACGTGGAATGGACACGCTACATCGATGCGTATTGCGAACGGACCGACCCATCCTACTGGTCCGAGCCCGTCAACGCCGCCACCAACGCCGCGTTCCTGATCGCCGCCTTCGTCATGTGGCGGCGCACGAAGGGGCTCGATCTGCCCTTCGCACCGGGCCTGATCGCGGTTCTGGCGCTGATCGGGATCGGCTCCTACCTTTTCCACACCTATGCGCAGGTCTGGTCGGCGATGGCCGATACGGCGCCGATTCTCCTGTTCATCCTGCTCTACGTGTTCGTCGCGACGCGCCAGTTCCTCGACATGCCGACCTGGATCGCGTTGGGCGTCACCGTGCTGTTTGTGCCCTACGGGGCTGCCGTGGGGGCGCTCTTCGCGACGATGCCGTTCTTCGAGGTCTCGTCCTTCTACTGGCCCGTTCCGGTCCTGATCCTCGTCTACGCCGCGCTCCTCGCGTTCCGGAAACCGGTGACGGCGCGGGGCCTCACGATCGGGGCGGTCGTGCTGATCGTCAGTCTCGTCTTCCGTTCGATCGACGAGACGGTCTGCGAGACCGTGCCGCTGGGCACGCACTTCATGTGGCACCTCCTGAACGCGATCATGCTGGGCTGGATGATCGAGGTCTACCGCCGCCACGAACTGGGCGCCGATCAGGGCGGACTTGCGGCGCATCGGGCAGGGGTTTAAACGCGCTCCCTGACCGGTAAGGAGAGCGCCCATGTCGATCGACATCGAGACCGCGCGCCGCGTGGCCAAGCTCGCGCGCATCAGGGTGGAGGAGAATGACCTCCCCGCACTCGCGGGCGAGTTCAACACGATCCTCGGCTTCATCGAGCAACTGAACGAGGTGGACGTCGAAGGCGTCGAGCCGATGACCTCGGTCACGCCGATGCGGCTGAAGCGCCGGGAGGACGTCGTGACGGACGGCAACATGCAGGACCGGATCCTGTCGAACGCCCCCGACGCGCGGGAAGGGTTCTTCGCGGTGCCGAAGGTGGTCGAATGAGCGAGCTTTCGAAGCTGACCATCGCCGAGGCGCGGGACCGTCTGCGCAAGGGCGACGTGACCGCGGTCGACCTCGCCGAGGCCTGCCTGTCGGAGATCGACGGCGCGGGCGCGCTCAACGCCTTCGTCCACAAGACGCCCGAGATCGCGCTGGAGCGCGCGAAGGCCGCCGACGACCGGATCGCGACGGGCGACGCGCCCGCGATGTGCGGCATTCCCGTGGGCATCAAGGATCTCTTTTGTACCGAGGGCGTGGCCAGCCAGGCGGCGTCCCACATCCTGAACGGCTTCCGGCCCGAATACGAATCGACCGTGACCCGGCAACTGGCCGACGCGGGCGCGGTGATGCTCGGCAAGCTCAACATGGACGAGTTCGCCATGGGATCGTCGAACGAGACCTCGACCTATGGCGACGTCGTGAACCCGTGGAAGGTGGACGACCGCAAGCTGACGCCCGGCGGCTCCTCGGGCGGGTCGGCCTCTGCCGTGGCCGCCGACCTCTGCCTCGCCGCGACCGGCACGGACACGGGCGGCTCGATCCGG
>CAYTBD010000347.1:0-3238 GCA_964435755.1 uncultured Rhodobacterales bacterium | reverse complement strand
AGCAGATCGAGGATGTGGTCGCCTACCTGATGACCCTGAAAGAGTGACGAAAGCCCCCTTTTCGAAGAGGAGAATCCAATGGAACTGACAAGACGCGGAATCATGGCGATGGGGGCGGGCGTCGCCGCTGCCACGCTTTTGCCGGCCCTGCCGGCGCGTGCGGCGGTCGAGGATGCGATCGCGGACTTCACCGGCGGCGCGCCGGTGGGCGAGGGCGGGATCACGCTCGACACCCCCGAGATCGCGGAGAACGGCAACACGGTCCCGGTGAGCGTGTCCGCTCCGGGCGCGGTGTCGATCATGCTGCTCGCCGCCGGCAACCCGAGCCCGGACGTCGCGACGTTCAACTTCGGGCCGCTCGCCGCGAACCAGTCGGCGTCGACGCGTATCCGTCTCGCCGGCACGCAGGACGTCCTCGCCATCGCGAAGATGGCGGACGGATCGTTCGTGCAGGCGCGCAACGAAGTCAAAGTCACAATCGGCGGCTGCGGCGGCTGAACAGGAGGATCTGGAAATGGCAGATGTGAAACCCCGCGTCCGCGTGCCGAGTACGGCCTCCGCTGGCGAGACGATCGTCATCAAGACGCTTATCAACCACACCATGGAATCGGGCCAGCGCAAGGACTCCAGCGGCAATCCGATCCCGCGGCAGATCATCAACCGCTTCACCGCCGAGTTCAACGGCGAGACGGTGGTCGACGTGGAACTCGAGCCGGCGATCTCCACGAACCCGTATTTCGAGTTCGAGGCGACCGTGCCGGAAACGGGCGAGTTCAAGTTCACCTGGTACGACGACGACGGCTCCGTCTACGAGACGACGTCCGAGGTCGAGGTGAGCTGAGGCACTTTGCGTGCAGGGAGGAAACGCATGAAAACGACAACGCTGAAAAGCGGAGCAGCGGTCATTGCCGCTGGGGCGATCCTCGCCTCGGCGGCATGGGCCGACCCATTCATGGACGACAAGCTCATCGTGAATGGCGAGATCGAAATGACCACCGTGGCGCCTGCGCCGGACCATCTTGAAGGGGCGCTGCCGGAGATCATCTCCGGGTGGCACTACCGCACCGAAGAAACCCGCGACATGGAGCGCGACGACTTCGACAACCCGGCCATGCTCTACGTCGAGCAGGCCGAGACGGTCTGGAACACCGTCGAGGGCGACGCGGGCGAATCCTGCGCATCCTGCCATGGCGGGCCCGAGGCTCTCGAGGGCTTCTGGGCGGCGCAGCCCAAGGTCAACCCGGCCGACGGCAAGCTCTGGTCGGCGGAGATGTACATCAACGACTGCCGCGAGAACCGGATGGGCGCGGAGGCCTGGGGTTGGGATTCCCAGCCGATGAAGAACATGACCGCCCTCATCGCGTCCGTCTCGCGCGGGATGCCGATGAACGTGCAGATCGACGGCGATCATGCGTCCTACTGGGAACGCGGCAAGGAGATCTACTACACCCGTTACGGCCAGATGGAGCTCGCCTGCTCGAGCTGCCACGAGGACAACAACGGGAACATGATCCGGGCCGACCACCTGAGCCAGGGCCACATCAACGGCTTCCCGACCTACCGGCTGAAGCAGGCGAACCTGATCTCGCGGCACAACCGCTTCCGCGGCTGCATTCGCGACACGCGTGCCGAACCCTATGCGGTGGGCTCGGAGGACTTCCTCGCGCTGGAGCTCTACGTCGCCTCGCGTGCGAACGGGCTGTCGATCGAAGGCCCCGCCGTCCGCAACTGATCCATCGGCCCGCTTCGATCGTCGGAGCGGGCCTTTTCGTACCGAAACGTATTCAGTGATCTGAATACGAAAGAGTGAAGGAAACCGGAATGATATCGCGTCGCGACTTTCTCCAGGTCGGCATGGCGGCCGCTGCGATCACGGGGGCGGGCGGTCTGGGGAACTGGGCGCGCCTCGCCGCTCAGCAAAGCCTGACGCAGGACGAACTCCTGCGCTTCGAGACGACCGGGAACGTGACGCTGATCCACATCACGGATATCCACGCGCAGCTGAAACCGGTCTGGTTCCGCGAGCCGGAATGGAACATCGGCGTCGGCGACGCAGCCGGGAAGCCGCCGCACGTGACCGGCGCCGATTTCCGCAAGCTCTACGGCATCACCGACGGCAGCCCGGCGCATTACGCGCTGACCTACAACGACTTCACGGCACTGGCGAAGGCCTATGGCAAGGTCGGCGGGATGGACCGGATCTCGACCGTGGTGAAGGCCATCCGGGCCGACCGTCCCGACGCGCTCCTCCTCGACGGCGGCGACACCTGGCAGGGGTCGCTCACCGCGCTCCGCACGAACGGTCAGGACATGGTCAACGTGATGAACGCGCTGGGCGTCGAGGCGATGAGTTCGCACTGGGAGTTCACGCTCGGCATCGACCGGGTGATGGAGATCGTCGAGAACGAACTGAACTTTCCGTTCCTCGGCGCCAACATCTTCGACGCGACCTGGGACGAACCGGCCTTCGAACCCTACCGGATGTTCGAGCGCGGCGGCACGAAGATCGCCGTGATCGGCCAGGCCTTCCCCTACATGCCGATCGCGAACCCCGGCTGGATGTTCCCCGACCTTTCCTTCGGAATCCGTGAGGAGCGCATGGCGGAGGTCGTCGACGAGGTGCGCGCGAACGGGGCCGAGGTCGTCGTGGTGCTCAGCCACAACGGCTTCGACGTGGACCGCAAGATGGCCTACAACGTCCCGGGCATCGACGTGATCCTGACGGGGCACACCCATGATGCGCTGCCCGAGCCGCTTCTCGTCGGCAAGACCCACCTGATCGCGAGCGGGTCTCATGGCAAGTTCATCTCGCGGCTGGATCTCGACGTGCAGGGCGGCGAGGTGCGGGATGTCCGCCACAAGCTGATCCCGATCTTCTCGGACGTGATCGCGCCGGACCCGGAGATGACCGCGCTCGTCGAGGCCGAGCGCGCGCCCTACACGGCCGAGCTCGAGGAGGTGATCGGACAGACGGAGTCGCTTCTCTACCGCCGCGGCAACTTCAACGGCACCTGGGACGACCTGATCTGCGACGCGCTTCTCGCCGAGCGCGAGGCCGACATCGCGCTGTCGCCGGGCTTCCGCTGGGGGGCCTCGCTGATCCCCGGCGCCGACATCACGCGCGAGGATATCTTCAACGCGACCGCCATGTCCTACCCGAACGCCTACCGGTCCGAGATGACCGGCGAAATGCTCCACATCATCATGGAGGATGTCGCCGACAACCTGTTCAATCCCG
>CAYTBD010000346.1:0-3249 GCA_964435755.1 uncultured Rhodobacterales bacterium | reverse complement strand
CGCGAGGCTGAACACGACGTGCATGTCGTGCTCGATGATCGCCATGGTGATGTCGCGCTTCTCCTTGATCTCCTTCAGAAGGTCGATCGTGTTGTTCGTGTCCGCGCGCGACATGCCGGCCGTGGGCTCGTCGAGCAGCAGAAGCTTCGGCTGCTGGACAAGGCACATCGCCATCTCCAGCCGGCGCTTGTCGCCGCGCGAAAGCGACGCGGCGTGGGCGTCGCGCTTTTCGAGCATCCGCACGTCGATCAGGATCTGCTCGGCCATCCCGATCAGTTCCTGCTCCTTCTCCATCGATTCGAACGCATGCATCCGGAAGGCCCCGTCGCGCGTGGCGAAGCATGGGATCATCACGTTCTCGAAAACCGTCAGATCGCCGAAGATCTCAGGCGTCTGGAACACGCGGCTGATGCCCATCTGGTTGATCTCGTGCGGCTTTCGCCCAAGCACGGAATGGCCGTTGAAGGCGGCGGTGCCTTCGTCCGGCATGAGCTTCCCGACGAGGCAGTTCAGAAGCGTCGACTTGCCCGCGCCGTTCGGCCCGATGATGGCGTGGACCGAATTCTCGACCACGTCGAGGGTCACGTTGCTCAGCGCCTGAAGGCCCCCGAACCGCTTGCCCACGCCTTTGACTTCAAGGATTCCCATCGTGTGCCCTCCCTACTCGGCCACATGGGGCGCGGGTTTCGGGTGATGCTCGGGATCGTCCCCCGAGGGTTTCTTCCTGCGCCTGAAGAGCCGCGAAAGGCGCTGTCCGCCCTCGACGAGGCCGCCCGGCAGGAAGATGACGACAAGCATGAAGATGATGCCGAGCGTCAGATGCCAGCCCTTGCCGATGAAGGGATAGATCATGAACACCAGCGCGTCCTCGAGCCCGTCTGGCAACAAGGCGAACCACTGGTGCAGGATCGTCTCGTTGATCTTCGACAGGATGTTCTCGAGGTACTTGATGAGCCCCGCACCCAGCACCGGCCCGATGAGCGTGCCCGCACCGCCGAGGATCGTCATCAGCACCACTTCGCCCGAGGCAGTCCACTGCATGCGCTCGGCGCCGGCAAGCGGATCCATCGACGCCATGAGGCCGCCCGCGAGCCCGGCGTACATGCCGGAGATCACGAATGCGGCGAGTGTGTAGGGCTTGGGGTTGAGCCCTGTGTAGTTCATGCGCATCTGATTCGACTTCACGGCGCGCAGCATCACGCCGAAGGGCGACCGGAAGATGCGGATCGCGATATAGAACATTACCAGCATCACCAGCGCGCATACGTAATAGCCCGCGTTGAAGGTGAAGAGCCAGTTGCCGACCGACAGCTGGACGCTTTCGCGCATCTCCAGCCCGAAAAGCGACGGAACCGGGATATTGCCGCTCGCGGTCTGGCTTGCACCGAGGATGCGCGGGTCGTCGAGGGCGAGCTGCAATCCGGTCTCGCCGCCCGTGATCGGGGTCAGCACCGAGTAAGCCAGAGCGAAGGACATTTGCGCAAAGGCGAGCGTCAGGATCGAGAAGTAGATGCCGGACCGCCTGAGCGAGATATAGCCGATCAACAGCGCGAACAGCCCCGCCACGATCACCGACAGGATGATCGCGGGGATAATGTTCATGCTCAGAAGCTTGAACATCCAGACCGCGGCGTAGGAGCCGACCCCGAGGAAGGCCGCGTGGCCGAACGACAGGTAGCCCGTCAGGCCGAAGAGGATATTGAAGCCGATCGCGAAGATCCCGAAGATCACGAACCGCTGCATCAGGTCCGGGTAGCCCGCGTTGAACTGGGCAAGCTGGGATCCCTCGGGAAACGGGTTCAGGATGAACGGCGCGCAAAGCGCGAGGATGGCGACGACGACGACCAGTGTCGCGTCTTTAGCATTCAAGCCGAGCATAGCCTTACTCCTCCATCACGCCTTTGCGCCCCATGAGCCCCCTGGGACGGGTCAGGAGGATCACGATTGCGACGAGGTAGATGATGATCTGGTTGATGCCGGGGATCAAATCGATCACCTGGCTCATCGAGGCGAAGGATTCCAGAATTCCAAGCAGGAACCCGGCTGCGACTGCGCCCGGTAGTGATCCCATCCCGCCCACGACGACCACGACGAAGGAGAGGACGAGGAAGTCCATTCCCATGTGGTAGTTGGGCGAGTTTATCGGCGTGTACATGACCCCGGCCAGCCCCGCGACCGCAGCGGCGATCCCGAACATGATCGTGAAACGCTTGTTGATATTGATCCCGAGCAGTTCAACCGTTTCTCGGTCGGCCATGCCCGCCCGGACCACCATGCCGAATGTCGTGAACTGCAGGAAGGCGAACACGCCGCCGATGATGATCGCGGCGAACAGGAAGTAGACCAGCCGCCAGTACGGATAGATGATCTGACCCGCGTCGAAGCCGAGCAGGACTCCGAAATCGAACGACCCGACGAAGGCGTCCGGCGCGGGCGTCGGGATCGGGTTCGCGCCAAAGAAGTACTTGATGATCTCCTGCAGCACGATCGCCAGCCCGAACGTGACCAGAATCTGGTCCGCGTGCGGCCGCTTGTAGAAATGCTTGATGAGTCCCCGCTCCATCGCGACGCCGACCCCGATCATGATCGGGATCGCGAAGATGATCGAAAGCGGGACGGACCAGTTGATGATCGCGTCGCCGATCTCAGGACCGAAGATGTCGTACGCGTAGGGCACGTCGACCTTGAGCGGGTTACCCAGAAAGTCCGTGCGCGTCTCGTCGATCACGGGATGGCTCAGGGACAGCAGCCGGCTCACTGTCACCGCGCAAAAGGCGCCCAGCATGAACAGAGCGCCATGAGCGAAGTTCACGACGCCGAGCGTTCCGAAAATGAGCGTCAGCCCGAGAGCGATCAGCGCATAGGCGCTGCCCTTGTCGAGCCCGTTCAGTATTTGCAGAATGATGGCGTCCATCTTGCCCCCGCCTCACATCGATGTCGCGTGAAACATGAAGTCCGGCCGCGCGCAGGAAACACGCGGCCGGATGCGTGAGATGCGTGCGTCAGGCGCCCGGATTGCAGGAGCCGAGCGCACCGCCCGCGAACTGCGGGTGATCCGGCGGATAGGTCACCTGCTCGACCGGCGTGATCTCGACGATCTCGAGAAGGTCGAACTCGGACTCAGGGTTCTCCTTCCCGCGCACGACCAGAACGTCCTTGAAGCACTGGTGATCCTCGGCGCGGTAGAGCGTCGGGCCGTTGCCCATGCCGTCGAACTCGAAGCCCTCGAGCGCCTCGACCACCGCGCAG
>CAYTBD010000345.1:0-3250 GCA_964435755.1 uncultured Rhodobacterales bacterium | reverse complement strand
CGGCGTCCTCCTTTCGGGCATGGAAGCCTTCGCGGTCGGCTTCCGTCTCGACCCGCGTCAGGACGCGGTTGAAATCGCCCACGTCGTAAAGCTCGCCCGTGGCCGAGCGGTAGGGGAAGGCGTCGGCGGAGATGAAGTTCTTCCGCCGAAGCTCCCAGGGATCGACGCCCAGCTGCCGCGCGGCGTCGTCCATCGCCCGCTCCAGCGCGAAGATGGCCTCGGGCCGGCCCGCGCCGCGATAGGCATCGACCGGCGCGGTATTGGTGAACACCCCCTTCACGTCGAGACGGACCGTCTGGCAGTCGTAGACGCCCATCATCACCTTCGCGAAGAGGTTCGTCTGGATGTGCTGCGCGAAACCCGAGTTGTAGGCCCCCAGATTCGACAGGGTCCTCACCCGGTAGGCCAGGATCCGGTACTCGTCGTCGAAGCCGAGTTCCGTCTCGCTCACGAGATCGCGGCCCGCGTTGTCCGACAGCATCGCCTCGGTCCTGTCCGACATCCAGCGCACCGGCTCGCCCAGCGTCATCGCGGCCGCCGATATCGCGAAATACTCGGGGTAGGTCATCCCCTTCATGCCGAACCCGCCGCCCACGTCGGGGTTCGTGACCCGCACCTTCTCCTCGGGAAGATGGAACGCCTCGACCAGTTCGGCCTTCTGGTCCCAGACGCCCTGCCCGTTCACGCAGAGGTGGAGCTTCGATCCGTCCCATTCGGCGTAGCCGCCGCGTGGCTCCATGGACGCCACCATGATCCGGTTGTCGTCGATCCTGAGCTTCACGCGGTGCGCCGCGCTCTCCATCGCCGCGTCTACCGCCGCCTCGTCGCCGAGCCCGAAGTCGAAGGCGAGATTGCCGGGCGCCTCGTCGTGGATCGTCGGTCCGCCGGGCTCGAGACCGACCGACACCGGAAGGTCCTCGAAATCGAACGTGATGAGTTCGGCCGCGTCCCTGGCCTGCCCCAATGTCTCGGCCACGACGAGCGCGACGGGCTCGCCCACGAAGCATACCGTCTCCCTGGCGAGGAACGGCCGCTGCGGCGTCGCGCCCTTGGAGCCGTCCTTGTTCTTGACCGGGCTCGTCTCCATCGCGTTCGTCGCGCCCATCGCCTCGAGATCGGCGGCGGTCAGCACGAGCTTCACGCCGTCCGCCTCGGCGGCGGCGCTCACGTCGAGCGTCGTGATCCTCGCGTGCGCGACGGGAGAGCGGAAGACGACGGCGTGCAGTGCGCCCGCGGGCGCGATGTCGTCGACATAGCGCCCCTTGCCGGTCAGGAACCTCTGATCCTCGAACCGCCTGACGGGTTGCGACTTGCCGAACTTGTCCATGCTGCCCTCCTGATCTTCGTTCGCTCCGACACTACCGGTGCGCGTGGAACTGTCCAGCAGCTACAGCGGATCGTGAACCGTCGTGACGCCGATCTCTCCGTATCCGTTGAACCGCGTGACCGTCGCCGTGGAATAGGCGCCCATCCCCCGGAACAGGATCCAGTCGCCCTCCTCGGCATCTCCGGGAAGCGGCACCTCGCCCGGCAGCCGGTCGAGGCTGTCGCAGGTCGGGCCGAAGACGGTGCGGGGCTCGGGCCGGCCCTCGCGCAGCTGCCCGCCGGGACCCACGACGGCGATCCGGTCGACATTGCCCATCGTCGGCGCCTCGGCGAAGGCCCCGTAGATCCCGTCGTTGAGAAACACCGCGCCGCAGTCCCGCAGCGCCTTGATCCGCGCCCCGAACGTCACCGATTCCGCCACCATCGCCCGCCCCGGCTCGCAGACCAGCGCCGGGCGCTCCGCGCCGAACGCCTCCGCCACCGCCGCCCCGATCCCGTCCAGGATCGCGTCGAGATCGGGCGCCGCGCCGCACCGGTGCGAGGCGAAGCCGCCGCCGACGTTGAGCCGCCCGATCCGCACGCCGGCCGCCCGCGCGACCGCCGCGGCCGCGCGGACATAGGCCGCCCAGGCCGCAGGATCGGCGCATTGCGTGCCGGGATGGAAGGTCAGCGCCGGGGCGTAGCCGAGCCGCGCCGCCTCGCCCAGCAACTCCGCCGCCCGGTCCGGCTCCGCGCCGAACTTCGCGCCGAAGTCATAGGCCGCGCCGCGGACCGGCAGCTTGAAGCGGACCGCGATCTCGGCGCCCGCCGGCACCTGCGCCGCCAGTTTCGCGAGTTCGGAGCCGGAATCCACCGACCAGCTCGCCACGCCCATCCCCACGCCCGCCGCGATCTCGCCCTCCGACCGCACCGGGTTGTTGTAGTGCAGCACCGCGTCCGGCCGTACCGCCCGCACCTTCCGCATCTCCGCCGGAGAGGCCACGTCGAAGGCCCGCATCCCGGCCGCGGCGAGGTTCTCCAGCACGATCCGCCCGTCGTTGGCCTTGACCGCGTAGGTCACGAGCCCCGGAAAGCCGCGGGCGAAGCGCGCGTAGGTCGCCTGCAGCACGGCGGGCGAGAAATACAGCATCGGATGGTCGGGCGCCTCCGCCTTCAGATGGTGCGCGGGGCTCTGCCATATCGCCGGGACAAGGCTCATCGGCCGGCTCCTGATCATTTGCTCGATACCGCAATCATCGCCCGCAGCTTCGGCGAAATCCTCTGGCGATCCGGCGAACAGCGCGGTATCATTGCACAGATCGCCGGAAAGGCCGACGTTTTGGACGATCTCGACCGCAACCTCATCCGCGAGCTCTCGGGCAACGCCCGCCTGCCCGTCGCCACGCTCGCCAAGCGCCTCGGCGTCGCGCGCTCGACGATCCAGGCCCGGCTCGAACGGCTGGAGACGCAGGGCATCATCGCCGGTTACACCCTGAAGATCGGCGAGGCCGCCCGCACCCGCCTGATCCGCGCGACCGTCCTTCTGCAGGTCGAACCGCGCGCGACGCCTTCCGTCCTCCAGCGCCTGAAGACCCTGACGCAGGTCGAACGCGCCCACACGTCCTCGGGCCGCTTCGACATGGTCCTCCAGATCGCCGCCCCGACGACCGAGGATCTCGACCGCGCGCTCGACACGATCGGCGCCATCCCCGGCGTCACCGACAGCGAAAGCCTGATCCACCTCTCCACGCGGATCGACCGGGCGGTCTGAACGCCCGCTCCTTCATCTCGGCACAAATACTCAACGATCCCGGCCCATCCGCCCTTTCCCCCGGCCCGGGGTTTCGCTAGATCAGCCCCGTTCCGGACCGGGAAGACGCTCATGCCGATGGAAAAGACCTTCGACGCGCAGGAAGCCGAACCGCGCATCTATGCCGACTGGGAG
>CAYTBD010000344.1:0-3253 GCA_964435755.1 uncultured Rhodobacterales bacterium | reverse complement strand
CGGCGCGGTCGATATGTCCGACACATGGCATATCTTCGGCGATCCGTCCGCTCTTGGGGAAATCTTCCGGCCGCGCCACCAGAACCTCCCGGACGAGATCCGGTTCGTTGACGAGAAACGACCGGAAGAACGGCGTCCGGAACTCCGCCATCCGCGCGCGGTAGAGCCGTTCGGGCTGCGAGGACAGGATGTCCTGCCGGAAAAGCCGCAGGAACCGCCAGGCCGACACGCGCTCCGGGCGCGCCTGCGGCTTCGGCGCCGTCACGCCGCCATGGTCCGGTAGCGCGAGACCGGGACGTCGATCCGGCTCTGCGACGGTTGCCGTCCCTCGAACCGCTCGCCCAGCGTGAACGGACCGGCGGTGATCCGGAAATAGTCGTAGTCGCCGGGGCGGTCGAAGGCGCAGAGATACTGGAAGTGCAGCCGGAAGAAGCGGCGCCTGAGATGCTCGAAGGCGACCGGTGAGAGCGTCCTGGAAAACGCCGCCGAAATCACCAGCGGCCAGACCTTCCCCTCGGGCGCGACGCCGCTCACCGCGACCGGATCGCAGAGCGCGAACGAACACCCGTCGGACGGGGCGCTCACGTCGACCCAGACGATGCGGCGCTCGTCCGACAGGCGCCTCAGATCGGCGCGGAGCTGCGTCGCCTCGGGCAGAAACGAGATCATCGGGATCGCCTGACCGAGCGTCAGGAGCGACAGGTCCGGCCCGTCGCCGGCCACCCGGCCCTCGCGGAACAGGCGCGCGAGAACCGAGACGGCGATGGCCGCGCCCGAGGAATGGCCGACCACCAGAACCTCGTCCACATCCTCCGCCAGCACCTCCGCGATGCGCGCGGCGAACTCCGCCTCCCGCCGCGCCAGGGCCTCCGGCGTCGCCCCGTTCCGCGAGGCGGCGAAGGCGAAGTCGTGCATGAGATAATAGGCGAAGAGCTTGCGATCCCACCTGCGGAATTGCGTCAGGACCGCCCAGACGACCGGCACCGCGACGAGCCAGCCTGCGACCGGCCAGGTCGGCCAGGCGACGAGCGCGCCCACGACCCAACCGGCCAGGAGCGCCGCCGCGAGCTGAAGCAGAAGCATGGCGATCGGGTAGAGCGCCGCGATCACCGGTCCCTTGCGGAGCCAGACGAGGCGCCGGAAGGTCCCGGAGCGGAGGTAGACCCAGACCGTGCGCAAGAGCTGAAGATAGGTCGCCCCGATGCCGCCGCTCATCGAGTCCTTGACGATGTCGGACCACCCGAGCACCTCGACATCGACCTCGGTGACGAGCCCGTCCATCAGCGACGCGGCGCGCCAGCGGCCCGGGCGGTCGCCGCCCGAGGGCAGCAGCGCGAGCTCGTAGCCGGAAATGTCGGCCTGTTTCTCGCCCTCGACGCGGTAGAGTTCACGGTAGCGGCGCGCGGGGAACGGGTCGTATCCCGGGATGTAGAAGACGTGCCGGCGAAAATCGGGGCCGCGTTTCTGTTGGCTCATCGTCCGATCCTGACACCCCCGTCAGGATATATGCCCCAAAAGCGGGAAAAGTCCAAGCTAGCCGAAACTTTGAAGGATCGGGAATTGCTCGTTCAGCCACCAGGAGAAATCGGTGAACTTGCCGGTGAGCATCAGAAGGCCCACGGTCCACAGCAGCAGCCCCATGACGCGCTCGATCCGCTCCATGTGGCGCTTCATCCACGCCATGACGCCCGTCAGGCGCGGGAAGAACGCGGCGACGAGAAGGAACGGGATGCCGAGCCCCGCCGCGTAGGCGCCAAGCAGCGCCGTGCCGCGTCCCACATCCGCCTCGGAGGCGGCGATGGACAGGATCGAGCCGAGGATCGGCCCGATGCAGGGGGTCCAGCCGAAGGCGAAGGCGAGACCGAGCACGTAGGCCCCGAAAGCCGAGCCGCCACGGTCGCCCGCGTCCACCCGCATCTCGCGGTCCATGAAGGCGATCCGGTAGATGCCGAGGAAATGCGCCCCGAACACCATGATGACGATGCCCGCGATGGTGACGAACCACTCCTGGTTCGTGAGGAAGAATCGCCCGAACGCCGAGGCGGTGAAGCCGAGGAACAGAAAGACCGTCGAAAGCCCCAGCACGAAGAACAGCGCCGACAGCACCACCCGCCGCCGGGCCGTCGCCGCGCCCTGCATGTCGGCCATGCTGATGCCGCCCATGTAGGCGAGATACGGCGGCACGATGGGAAGCACGCAGGGGCTGAGGAACGACAGGACGCCTGCCATAACCGCGACGGTCATCGCGGGCAGAAGGCTCAGGTCGAAGATGTCCACGCCGATCATGTCCTGACCTCAGTTACCGAAAGTCGGAGGCGAGGTCACGACACGGTTTGTCACAAGACGGTGGACAAAATGAAACATGCCGCCTATCGCGCCGTCATGGACTGGGATCGGGACATCGATGCGGTCGGGCTCCTCTGCCCCTTGCCCGTTCTGCGCGCGGCGCGGGAGCTTCGCGCGATGTCGGCGGGCGAGACGCTGCGGCTGCGGGCCACCGACCCCGCGGCCGCCGTCGACGTCCCGCATTTCTGCGCGGAAGGCGGGCACGGCTTCGTGGCGGCCGAAGAGCACGGGACCGAGACTCATTACTTCATCGTGAAGGGCTGACGCGCCCCGGGGCGAGCCACGCTCGCCCCGACGCCGCCTGTCATCGACCGATCGACCACCAGCCGCGCTTCTTGGGCTTCTGGTCCTCCTCCGCTTCGGCCTCCGCCTGCGCGAATTCGGGCTCGCGCTCCGGTTCCGGTTCCGGTGCGGGTTCGGGCGCGGGTTCCGGCGCGGCCTCGGGGACAGGCTCCCTCGCGGGCTCGGGCTCGGGCGCCGTCTCCTGGACCGGCGCGGGCGCAGGCTGGGGCGCCTCCGCTTCGACGGCGTCCGGCGCGGGCGCCTCCGCCTCGTCCGTCTTCTTCTTTCTCGGCGCACGCTTCCGCTTGGGCTTCTCTTCCGCCGCGAGCGGTTCGCCCGCCTCGGCCGGCGTCGCCGCCTCCTTCGGAGCGAGCGTGTCCTCGTCCGGCGCGGTCGCCTCGGCGGGAGCCTCCACCGTCTTCTTCCGGGACCGGGTGGTCCGCTTTTTCGGTTTCGGCTCTTCCGCGGCCTCGGCCGTCACGTCGGAGGGTGCCTCGGCGGCGACGGGTTCCGGCTCCGGCTGAGGCGCGCGAGCGGTCTCGTCGCTCTCGTCCCTCTGCTGGCCCTCGCCGTTTCCGTTCCCACCCGAGCCGCGGCGGCGGCGACGGCGGCGGCGGCGCTTCTT
>CAYTBD010000343.1:0-3290 GCA_964435755.1 uncultured Rhodobacterales bacterium | reverse complement strand
GCTGGCGTCGGAGTAGCTGCCCATCCCGCCGGTGTTGGGCCCTTCGTCGCCCTCGTAGGCGCGCTTGTGGTCCTGTACCGCCGGCGTCACCCGCAGTTGCCCGTTGGCGACGAACGCCTGGACGGTGAACTCCTCGCCGACCAGCCGTTCTTCGAGCACCACGCGGTCGTAGTCGGCTTCCGTCAGGAACCCCTTCAGCGGGTGAAACCCGCCGTTCATCAGAAGCTCCAGATCGCAGACCTGGCGCGGCGTCAGATCCCAGGAGGCCAGGTCGCCGGCCTCGACCTTCAGTTTCTGGGCGCTGTCGTAGGAGACGTAGAGCTCGGGGATCGGAACGAGGTTGGGAAGTTGCATGGGTACACACGGCTTGCGCCGCCGGGTCGTCCGGCCGCTCTTTCGGGGCCTGCTAAGCGTGACTGTGCGCGAACTTCAACCCGTGCCCCGACCGTCGTGAGAAATCGCAGGCGCCGCCGCGACTTCGGCGCCACGGCGGAGCGGCGATGCCGCGATTGTGTCTGATCCTGAAACCGGGGCCTATTCGGCCGCGTCCGACGGAACCTCGGCACCGTAGCCCAGCGGCTCGGACACGTCCTTGCCCTCGTCCTCGCCGATCTCGGCGAGGAAGCGCTCGGCTTCAAGCGCCGCCATGCAGCCCATGCCCGCGCTCGTCACCGCCTGGCGGTAGACGTGATCGGTGATGTCGCCCGCCGCGAAGACGCCGGGGATCGAGGTGGCGGTCGAATCGGGCTTCGTGACCACGTAGCCGCCGTGATGGGTCTCGAGCTGGTCGATCACCAGTTCCGACGCGGGCGCATGGCCGATCGCGACGAAGAAGCCCTTGCACGGCACCTCGGTGACCTCGCCGGTCTTGACGTTCTTCGCCCGGACCCCTTCGACGCCGCGCGGATCCTCCGAGCCCAAGACCTCCTCGACCGCGTGGTCCCAGAGGACCTCGACCTTCGGGTTCTTGAACAGGCGGTGCTGGAGGATCTTTTCCGCCCGCAACTCGTCCCGGCGGTGGATCAGCGTGACCTTGGACGCGAAGTTCGTCAGGAACAGCGCCTCCTCGACGGCCGTGTTGCCGCCGCCGATCACCACGACCTCCTGACCCCGGTAGAAGAATCCGTCGCAGGTCGCGCAGGCCGAGACGCCGAAGCCCTTGAAATGCTCTTCCGACGGCAGGCCCATCCACTTCGCCTGCGCCCCCGTCGCCAGGATCAGCGCGTCTGCTGTATAGACCGTCCCGCCGTCGCCATGCGCCGTGAAAGGGCGTTTCGAGAGATCCAGCTTCGCGATGTGGTCCGAGATGATGTCGGTGCCGACGGACCGCGCGTGCTCTTCCATCCGCACCATGAGGTCGGGCCCCTGCACCTCGGTGTCGCCCGGCCAGTTCTCGACCTCGGTGGTGATCGTCAGCTGCCCGCCGGGCTGTATGCCCTGGATCAGCACGGGTTCCAGCATCGCGCGGCTGGCGTAGACCGCTGCGGTGTAGCCCGCGGGTCCGGACCCGATGATCAGCACCTTCGCGTGTTTCGTCTCGGACATTGCAGCACCCTCGCATTCGACTTTCACCGCGCATATAACCACGCGCGGCGACTCGGGAAACCCCTGCGCACCGCCTGCCGCAACCATCGTCCGGAGCCGGTGACCCCGATAACGAAGTTGCGCAATTGCGAAACTTTATTGCGCACACTCTCTCACCAACGTAAAGATTGCAAAAATCTCCACAGGGGAGCGGCGATGCCCGGCACCAAGCTCGATCCGATCGACAGAAAGATTCTGGCGGAACTGCAGGCCGACGGCCGCATGACGAACGTCGAGCTTGCCAAGCGCGTCGGCATCTCGGCGCCGCCCTGCCTGCGCCGGGTGCGGACGCTGGAAGAGGCGGGTTACATCCGAGGCTATCACGCCGATGTCGATCCCCGGCTCCTCGGCTTCGAGGTGCAGGTCTTCGCGATGGTCGGGCTTCAGAGCCAGGCGGAGGCCGATCTGACGGCTTTCGAGACCCGCTGCCACGGCTGGCCGCTGGTACGCGAATGCCACATGTTGAACGGCGAGGTCGACTTCATCCTGAAGTGCGTCGCGCCGGATCTGTCGACCTTCCAGAGCTTCCTGACCGAGCAGCTCACCGCCGCCCCGAACGTCATCAGCGTGAAGACGTCGCTGGTGATCCGCGGCGCCAAGGACGATCCGGGCGTGCCGTTCGACGTCCTCGAGGACCGTCTCGCCCGGACCGCCTGACGGTCAGTTGATGCCGTCGCTCCGGTGGTCGAAGCGCGGCCAGAGCATCCGGCCGAAATCGCCGAGCGAGGTCTTGTGCGGAAACAGCGCCATGAACTGCGCGCGCATCTCGTCGGACAGGCTGTAGGTCGCGTCGGGGCCGGGATGGAAGCTTTCCACCTCGAGCCCGTTGGCGAAGATGATCTGATGCGCGTCGAAGCTCAGATGATAGACCCGCATCGCGGAGACGGGATTGATCTCGACGACATGCTCGCCATCGGCCCGCATCGTCACCGGCGCCAGCGCCGCGTCGGTGCCGAGCGACCGGCAGACGTCGGGCGACCGGTCGAGCAGCCGGGCGCTCGGGCCGAGCGTCACGTCGCTCGCCGGGCGGGCGGGGCCGAAGCTGTCGGACACGATCCGGTAGAGCTTGTCAGGGAGCTGACCGCCGCGGTTCGGGGCGCCGGGAACGATCGTGATCGACCCGATCCACCGCAGCTTCGCGGGGCCCGACATCGCCGTGTCGACCATCATGCCGGGCTCGAGGTCCTCGACGGCGACCGGACCCTCGGCGGTCGAAATCAGAGCGCCATGCGAGAACGCGCTGAAGCCGGCCTCGAAGATCGGCATGGCCGGAGCGACCCGGACGAAATCCTCGACCGCGCCGGTCTCGTCGATCCAGCGCACTTCGTAGCGCCGCGTATAGGGCACCTGCTTGACCGGGACCGACGGGCGGCGGTCCTTCCGGGCGGTCCATTGCTGACTGATCTGGGATTGGGGACGGCCGAGAGAGCCGAGAACCGGGCGGGGGGCATTCATGAATGCGCGACCTCTTACTGGGCCACGGCAGCCTCGGCCCCCACCGAGTTTACTGGCTGCGCAGCGGTTACTGATTACAACGATCGACAAGATGCCCCGTGTCTTGGGCAATTGTCAAAAATTCGGATCGATTCGTCCGAAGCGCCTTAGCAATCCGCTAACGATGCCGGGGTTTGTTTCGGGCAGGCGGACGGTGCCTCGGAACCACCGCGTCCTCGCCCCGAATCGGAAAAGGCGGCCCCATTTCGAGG
>CAYTBD010000342.1:0-3292 GCA_964435755.1 uncultured Rhodobacterales bacterium | reverse complement strand
GCGCGGGACGAGGCGCTGGCCGAATGGCTCGCCGCGCTCTCCAACTAGGCGCGGTCCCGGGACTGGGCGCGGCGGGCATCGCCGCCGCGCTCGTCCTCGTCCCCCTCGCCGCCGTCTTCCTGCGCGCCGAGGTCACCTCGCCTCTCGGCCCGGCCGACTGGGCGGCGGTGCGCTTCACAGTCGTGCAGGCGCTGATTTCCGCCGCGCTTTCCACCCTACTGGCGATCCCCGTCGCCCGCGCGCTGGCTCGCCGCCGCTTCCCCGGCCGGACTCTCCTCATCGCGCTGCTCGGCGCGCCGTTCATCCTGCCGACGATCGTCGCCGTCCTCGGCCTGCTCGCCGTCTTCGGACGCGCGGGCATCCTCAGCGACGCGCTGGGCCTCTTCGGTCTTCCACCCGTGCAGATCTACGGCCTCCACGGCATCGTCCTCGCCCACGTCTTCTTCAACCTGCCGCTGGCGACCCGGCTGATCCTCCAGGGCTGGCTCGATGTCCCGGCAGAGCGCTTCCGCCTCGCCGCCTCGCTCGGCCTCGACGCGCGAGACGTCAACCGGCTGATCGAGCGGCCCATCCTCCGCGCCACCCTCCCCGGCGCGTTCCTCGTCATCTTCCTCGTCTGCACGACGAGCTTCGCCGTGGCCCTCGCGCTCGGCGGCGGCCCGTCCGCCACGACGATCGAACTCGCGATCTACCAGGCGTTCACCTTCGACTTCGATCTCGACCGCGCCGCCCGCCTTGCCGTCGTCCAGTTCGCCATCGCAGCCCTCGCCGCCGCCCTCTCGTTCCGGCTCGCCCGGTTCGCCGCGCTCGGCGGCGGCCTCGACCGCCCCGTCGAACGATGGGACGCCCGGACGCCCGCAGCCCGGGCGCGCGACGCCCTCGCCGTGGCCCTCGCGGCACTCTTCCTGCTGATCCCGCTCGCCATGATCGTGACCCGGGGCGCCGCGGCCCTCGGATCCCTCCCGCCGGTGGTCTGGCAGGCCGCGCTTCGCTCCCTCGCCGTCGCGCTCGCCTCGAGCCTGCTGGCGACCGCCGGAGCGCTCGCGATCGCCCTCGCCGTCCATCGCCTGACCCGTCGCCAGGCCGCCGTCGTGGAAGGCGCGGGCTACGCCGCGCTCGCCGTCTCGCCGCTCGTCATCGGGACCGGGCTCTTCATCCTGCTCTTCCCGGTGGCCGACCCCTTCGCCCTTGCCCTGCCCGTGACGGCGGTGGTCAATGCGCTGATGAGCCTGCCCTTCCTTCTCCGCGCCCTGGTCCCCGCCGTGGCCGAGACCGAGACCCGCTTCGGTCCGCTCGCCGACAGCCTCGGCCTTGTCGGCCGGGCGCGCCTGCGCCTTCTCCTCTGGCCGCGCCTGCGCCGCGCGCTCGGCTTCTCCGCGGGCCTCGCCGCCGCGCTCTCGATGGGCGATCTCGGGGTCGTCGCGCTGTTCGCGCCGCCGGGCGGCGGCACCCTGCCGCTCGAGCTTTACCGCCTGATGGCGGCGTACCGGATGGACGACGCGGCCGGCGCCGCGCTCCTCCTGCTGATCCTCAGCCTCGCGGTCTTCTGGCTCTTCGACAGGGGAGGCCGCGCCAATGCTCAGGCTTGAGCGTCTCGAGATCACGCAGGGCGACTTCCGCCTCGACGCCGACCTCGAGGTGCCGGACGGCTCCATCACGGCCATCGTCGGCCCGTCCGGCGCGGGCAAGTCCACGCTTCTCAACGTCATCGCCGGATTCTTCGCGGCAACCTCGGGCCGCGTGCTCTGGGACGATACCGCCATCGACGGCCTCGCTCCCGGCGACCGGCCGGTGTCGATCGTGTTTCAGGACAACAACCTCTTCCCGCATCTCACCGCCTTCGACAACGTGGCGCTCGGCATCCGTCCGTCGCTGAAGCTGTCCCCGCAGGAGCGCGCGCAGGTCGACGGCGCGCTGGAGAAGGTCGGCCTTGGGGGCTACGGCGCGCGGCGGCCCGGCGCGCTTTCCGGCGGCCAGCAGAGCCGTGTCGCCCTCGCGCGGGTCCTCGTCCGCCGGAAGCCTCTCGTCCTTCTCGACGAGCCCTTCTCCGCGCTCGGCCCGGCCCTGCGGATCGAGATGCTCGACCTCGTCCGGACGGTCGCCGCCGAGACCGGCGCGACGGTCCTCATGGTGTCCCACGATCCCGACGACGCGCGGCGTATCGCGGATCGCACAATCTATCTGGGCGAGGGGCGGGCGCATCCGCCGAGGCCGACCGGAGAGCTCTTCGAGAACCCGCCGGCCGCGCTTTCGGCCTATCTCGGCGGCGGGTGACGGGGGCAAGGCGCCTCCGCAACGCCTTGCCTCGCCAAACCCTCCGCCGGAAACGGCGAAGGCCCGGAGCACGAACTCCGGGCCTCTCCGCCGCTGCAAGGGCGTCACTCCGCCGGCTGATCCTTCGCGCCGCGCTTGATCGGCGCCCAGATCCGCTTGTTGGTGAGGTAGAGAAGCACGGCCAGCACGGTCAGCATCAGCACGCCGGCAAAGCCCGCCTGCTTGCGCGCCATCATCTTCGGTTCGGAGGTCCACATCAGGAACGCCGCCACGTCCTTGGCCTGCTGTTCGATGGTGGCGGGCGTGCCGTCGGCATACACCACACCCTCTTCCCAGAGCGGCGGCGCCATCGCGAGATAGCCGCCATAGGTGTCATTGCCGTAGAGGATCGCACCGGCCTCTTCCCGCTCGGAGCCGGTGTAGTGGGTCAGGAGCGAGGCGATGTACTCGGCCCCGCCCATGCCTCTGAACAGCTGATTGAGACCGAGCCCGTAGGGGCCGTGGAACCCCGCGCGCGCCTTCGCCATCAGGCTCAGGTCGGGCGCGTTCTCGAGACCCGACTCGGGGAAGTGGTCGGTCGGGCGCGCCGGGCGCCAGTCGTCGATCTCCTGATCGTAGATCTCGTAGAACTCGGCATAGGCGCGCACCTGGTCCTCGGGAAGGTTGGGTCCGCCCTCGTCCGCCAGCGTGCGGAACGGCACGTACTCGAGCCCGTGACAGGCCGAGCAGACCTCGGTGTAGACCTGAAGGCCCCGCTGGAGCTGCATCTGGTCGAAGCTGCCGAACGGACCCTCGAACGAGAAGTCGTAATCCTCGACATACCCGCCCGTCGCCGCGGCGAAGGCCGATCCCGTCGAAAGCCCGAGCGCGAGAGCCGCTGTCAGTGCGATGTGTCTGATCATGATCTGGCTATCCTCTTGTCACTCGGCCGGTTCGACCAGGGTGCGCGTTCCGCCCACCTTCTCGGCGGCATGCGCCTTGAAGTGAGAGACGTCATGCTCGTCGAAGGCTGGTATTC
>CAYTBD010000341.1:0-3305 GCA_964435755.1 uncultured Rhodobacterales bacterium | reverse complement strand
GAGCAGGAAGCTCGCGAGAGCGAGGAGAAGGCGCGCGCCGAAGAGCGCGAGCGGCGCCGGGCCGAACTGGAAGCCAAGGAACAGGAAGAGCGCGAGCGCGAGCAACGCGCGCGCGAGAAGGCCGAGGAAGAGGCGCGCGAAGCCCGCGAGGCAACAGAGCGTGCCCGCAAGGCCGAGGAAAAGGCCGCGGCCCCCGCCGTCGCACCGGAAGAGGCCCCCGCCGCTCGCGGCGGCGCGAAGCCGGCTCCGCGCAAGGTCGAGCGGGAGCGCGACGTCCGGCGGGACACCAAGGGTGGCAAGGCGCGCGAAGACAGTAGCCGCCGCGGCGGCAAACTCACGCTGAACCAGGCGCTCACCGGCGGCGAAGGCGGTCGGCAACGGTCGCTCGCCGCGATGAAGCGCAAGCAGGAACGCGCCCGCCAGAAGGCGATGGGCGGCCATGCCGAGCGCGAAAAGGTCGTGCGCGACGTTCGCCTGCCCGAAGCGATCGTGGTTTCCGAGCTCGCCAACCGCATGGCCGAGCGCGTGGCCGACGTCGTCAAGGCGCTGATGCAGAACGGCATCATGGCAACGCAGAACCAGACGATCGACGCCGATACCGCGGAACTCATCATCGAAGAGTTCGGCCACAACGTCGTCCGCGTCTCGGATGCCGACGTGGAAGACGTACTCCAGGCGCAGGAGGACGATCCGAAGGCTCTCACGCCGCGTCCGGCGGTCATCACGATCATGGGCCACGTCGACCACGGCAAGACATCGCTTCTCGACGCGATCCGCAAGACCAAGGTCGTGGCCGGCGAAGCGGGCGGGATCACTCAGCACATCGGCGCCTATCAGGTCCAGACGGACTCGGGGGCCACGTTGACCTTTCTCGACACACCCGGCCACGCGGCATTCACCTCGATGCGCTCACGCGGCGCGCAGGTCACGGATGTCGTCGTGCTGGTCGTGGCGGCCGACGACGCGGTGATGCCGCAGACGGTCGAGGCGATCAATCACGCCAAGGCCGCCAATGTCCCGATGATCATCGCGATCAACAAGGTCGACAAGCCGGGCGCAAATCCCGACAAGGTTCGGACGGACCTCCTCCAGCACGAAGTGATCGTCGAGAAACTCTCCGGCGACGTTCAGGACGTCGAGGTTTCGGCGATATCCGGTCAGGGGCTGGACGAACTCCTCGAGGCGATCGCGCTGCAGGCCGAGATTCTCGAACTCAAGGCCAACCCCGACCGCCGTGCCGAAGGCGCCGTGATCGAAGCTCAGCTCGACGTCGGGCGGGGCCCCGTCGCGACCGTTCTCATCCGGCATGGCACGCTCCGCCAGGGCGACATTTTCGTCGTCGGCGAACAGTGGGGCAAGGTCCGCGCGATGGAAAACGACCGCGGGGAGCGCGTGAAGGAAGCGGGCCCATCGGTTCCAGTGGAGGTGCTCGGCCTCAACGGCACGCCCGAAGCGGGCGACGTTCTCAACGTCGTGGCGACCGAGGCGCAGGCCCGCGAGATCGCAGAGTACCGCGAGCAGCAGGCCAAGGAAAAGCGCGCCGCTGCCGGGGCCGCCACGACGCTCGAACAGATGATGGCCAAGGCCAAGGCCGACGCCGACGTCGCGGAGCTTCCGGTGGTGGTAAAGGCCGACGTGCAGGGCTCGGCCGAGGCGATCGTCCAAGCGCTCGAGAAGGTCGGCAACGAAGAAGTCCGCGTGCGCGTGCTCCACTACGGCGTGGGCGCGATCACCGAAAGCGATATCGGCCTTGCAGAAGCGTCGGGCGCGCCCGTCATCGGCTTCAACGTCCGCGCCAACGCGCCCGCGCGCAACAGCGCCAACCAGAAGGGCGTCGAGATCCGTTACTACTCGGTGATCTACGATCTCGTGGACGACATCAAGGCGGCCGCATCGGGCCTTCTCTCGGCCGAAGTGCGCGAGCGCTTCATCGGCTATGCGCAGATCAAGGAGGTCTTCAAGGTCTCCGGCGTCGGCAAGGTTGCGGGGTGCCTCGTCACCGAGGGCATCGCTCGCCGGTCGGCGGGTGTACGCCTGCTGCGCGAAGACGTTGTGATCCACGAGGGGACGCTGAAGACGCTCAAGCGCTTCAAGGACGAAGTCGCCGAGGTCCAGTCGGGCCAGGAATGCGGCATGGCCTTCGAGAACTACGAGGACATTCGCCCGGGCGACGTCATCGAGATCTTCGAGCGGGAAGAGGTGGAGCGCACGCTCGCCTGAGTCTCTCTGTCAATCCTGCGGATTTGGGCGGTCTTCGGATCGCCCTTTTCTTTTCCTCCGAACGGCGCCTCGGGGTTGCTACGCCGTCCTGGGCAGACCGGGCCGCGAAACCGGCGCGGATCGCGATACACCGGCGGCCGCGAGCGGCAGCCTGACCGACACGGCCAGCCCGCCAAGCCGATCCGACGCACCGAGCTCGAGCGAGCCGCCATATGCGTGGGCGAGATCGCTGGAGATGGAAAGTCCGAGGCCGGTTCCGGGAACGGCCGTGTCCAGCCGCATGCCGGCCTTGAGCGCGGTCTCGCGGTGATCCAGCTCAATCCCGGGTCCGTCGTCCTCGATCCGGACGACAGCCATGTCTCCGGCCACCTCCGTCGAAATCACCACCTGCGCGTCACACCACTTGACCGCGTTCTCGATCACGTTGCCGAGGAGTTCCTCGACATCCTGCGAGTCGGCGGCGACCTCGATTCCAACCGGCGCCTCCACCGTGATCGACGCCTCGGCGGTATCCGGCAGAGCGCCGAACAGCCGGCGAAGGCGCGTCACGGAATTGCCGAGGTCGGTCCGCAGGTTCACCACCTTCGATGCGTTCACAGCGCGCATCCGCGCAAGCGACCGGGTGATCTGCGCATCGATCCGGTCGAGCGCGTCGAAAAGAGATGCCGTGCCGTCGACCTTCCTGCTGATAGAAATGAGTTCGTTCCGGAGCGCCGCAGACGGCGTCTTGAGCGCATGGGCAAGGTCCGCGGCCTGCCGCCGTCCCTGCGCAATCACCTCGCGGTTCCGCTCGATCAACTGGTTGATGTCCGCCACGAGCGGCGCCACCTCGCTCGGATAGTCGCCGACATCCAGCGGCTTTCCGGAGTCCCAGCGGTGCACGACATCGTCGCTGAGCTTGCGCAGCGGTTTCAGAATCAGCGACGTCAGCAGCGCCGCCGCCCCGATACCCAGGACGCCGACGAATCCGAAGGCGATGGCGACGCTCATGCGCATCTCTTCCCGCTCGGCCTGGAGGGCCGACACGCCCGCGGCGACCGAAACGACCCATCGCGATCCGTCGTCGAGCGTGATCGTCTGCCGCA
>CAYTBD010000340.1:0-3314 GCA_964435755.1 uncultured Rhodobacterales bacterium | reverse complement strand
CGATGCCCGGCGATCTCGCGATCCTGCGCGACGTCCGTTGGGCCATCGACGCAGTAAACCGCAGCGTTGGGGGCCGCTTCACATGCCTGATGCAGGGCATGGCCGGAAAGGAGATGCTCGACCGGCGCAATGCGGAGAACACGCTCGTTCTCGGTGCGAAGCTCGGCGGGAGGGAAGATGCCGCCGATGAGGGCATGGCGGCGCATGCCTGGCTTCGCGTCGGACCGGTGATCGTGCTGGGCGGTGACGCGCGGGCGGGGTTTGCGCCGATCACGAGCTATCACAGTCCCGGCCGTCGTTAAGCCTGCGGTTTCTCGGCAGGGTTCGGCCGCGGTGCCCGGGGCCGAACACGGCGCATTTGCCGTGTGCTGAAGGCCTGTGACCAACCAAGCGCGAGGATGACCGCGAAAAGGCTCGCCGTGGCGGGCATCTGCAGGCTGAAGTCGAACAGACTGTGGAAGCCCGCGCCTGCGATCGAGGCGAAGGCCACGACCGGGAAGACGCGGTTGCGCTGACGCGCGAGGACGCCCCGAAGGATGACGGCGGAAATCCAGAGGAGGGCCGCATAGAAGGCGACGGCGGCGGGCAGGCCAAGTTCGAAGGCGTTCTCGAGATAGCTGTTGTGTGCCAGGTCCCATTCGAGGGCCCCGAGGTGGTGCGGTATCCATGCGCGGAACGCGTCGGCGAAGGAACCGATCCCGTAGCCGGTCCACGGTCGCTCGGCGATGGCTTGGGCGATCAGGGCATAGACCTCGAAGCGCGCCTCGTCCGGGCCGGTCGCCATCAGCCGCGTGCCGACGCCCGAGGACAGGAATACCGCCCCGAAGACGACGATGGCGAGGACCGAGCCCACGACCCATGGATTGCGCAGGCGGCGGTTCCGGCTCTGGGCGAAGGCGAGGGCGAGGAGGGCCACGAGGCCGGAGACGAGGCCCGCGCGGCTTTCGGTGAAAAGGAGCGCGGCGAGGCACAGGAGGACGCCGAGGGCGAAGACCCAGTTGCCGCGGAAGAACCCCTCCAGAAAGTTGCGCAGGCGCTTCGACGTCGATGGGTCGCTGGCGGGTGTCTCCCGCGCGCGATGGAGATAGAGGGCGAGGTTCGCCGTGAGCCCGAGGATCGCGTAGGTCGCGTAGCTGTTCCGGTTGACGAAGCTGGCGCTGACGCGGCCGGTGGCGCGTTCGCCGAGGATCGGGTTCGTGCCGGTCCAGGCCGTGAAGATGCCGAAGCCCGCGAGCAGCGTCGAGAAGATCGCGACGCCCATCAGCAGGTGCATCGCGCGCGTCGAGTCTTCCGCCGCCCGCACGATGATCCAGAACACCATTCCGTAGCCGGCGAGACGCAAGATGTGATGGGCGCCGGCGACAGGGTCGGACGAGATGCGGGGCGCGGCATCGGGCACGTGCGACCAGGCCGGATCGGCCCACCCGCCGAAGGCGCCAGGCCAGATCTGGAGAAGCGCCCAGGCGAGAACGCCGAGATAGAGAAGGGCGGGGCCGAGGAGCCGCCGGCTCGCCGCATTCGGCGGCCGCAGGAGGTCCAGGGCGATCTGCACGAGAAAGAGACCGAGAATGATCATGGCGAGAAGCGTCCACGCAACGGGGCGGTTCGCGCCGAGTGCGACAGACGAGACGAGAACGACGACGAGCGCGGTCCCTCCGACGAGCGTCTCCGCCCGATGGATGACGGAGCGCCGGGTCGCGGCGCCGTAGGAGACGTAAGCCATGCCGCGCTTTCCTCAGGACACGTAGTAGTCCTTGTAGCGCCCCTTGTAGTACGCGTAGCCTTCATAGGCGTACTTCATTGCGCGTTCCTCGTTGATCATCGTGAGGGCCGTTCCGGCGAGCGGGGCCTTCACGTTGCGCATCTCCTTCAGCCCTTCCTGCACTGCGCCGCGCGGGGTCTTGTCCCATCGGATCATGTAGACGACCGCGTCTGCGTGGCGCGACAGGATCCGCGCATCGGCCACCACGAGGGTCGGCGGCGTGTCTAGGATCACAAGGTCGTAGCGCTCCTTGAGCTGCGCAAGGAGATCCCGGAACCGGTTCGAGGCGAGGATGTCGGCGGCATTGAGGACCGAGCGCGGCTCGGACGGCTTGGTCATCAGGACGTCGAGCCCTGTCGCAGGATCCTTGAACATCGCCTCGTCAAGCGTTGCGCTGCCTTCGATGAGCGACAGAAGGCCCGGCGTGTCGTCATCTGCCTTGAGGAGCCGAGCCAGGGCCGGAAGGCGCAGATCGCAGTCGACGATGACGGCGGATTTGCCCATCTGCCGGCTGGTCATGGCGACGAGGATGGAGGTCGTGGACTTGCCCTCTCCGGGAACGGACGAGGTGAACATCACGACCTTCGGCGGGGTGTCGACGTTGGAGAACAGGATGCTCGTCCGGAGGCTCCGAATTGCTTCGGCGAGCGAGGATTTGGGCTTTTCCTTGAAGTAGCGCAGCACGTCGGACTTGTGGAACCGGCGGCCGATCGTGGGCACGGTGCCGAGGACCAGTTCGCCGGTCATATCCTCGACCTGGCCCGGGGACCGGAAGGTGTTGTTGAGCTTGTCGAGCAGGAAGATGATCCCGACGCCGCTCAGCGCGCCGAGCACGAGGGCGATGACCATAGTCCGCTGCTGCGCCTGCGCGAGCGGCGCGAGCGGCGGTTCGGCGGCGGACAGGATCCGCGCATCCGCCGTCTCGAGGTCTTCCTGGGCCGTGGTCTCTTCGAGGCGCCCGAGGAAGTTCTGGTAGAGCGTGCGGCTGGCCTGCGCTTCCCGCTCGAGCTGTCGGATCTGCACCTGCTCGCGTGACTGCGCGAAGACCTTGTCTTCAAGACTGCGCACTTCCGCGACCAGCTGCGCCAGGCGTTCCTGCCGCGATTCCAGGTCGGACTGCACCGACTCCACGATTCGCTCGGCCTCGCGCCGCATCAGGTCGCGGACCTCGTCGAGACGGGAGCGGAGGATGCCGAGGCGTGGATTGCCCTCGCCGAGCTGGGACGCCTCGGACAGGAGCCGTGCTTCTTCGGCCCTGAAGTTGTTGATCACCTCCGAAGCCCGGAATTCCGACACCGACCCGAAGTCCCGGTTCTCGGCCAACGCCAGGACCAGCCGATCGTAGACTGCCTGCGACGTGCGCACCTCGTTGCGGGCCGCGGCGCGCGCCGCGTTTGCGGCCTGAAGCTGCTGCTCCGTGAGCGCGAGACCCTGGCCCGCGTCTTCGGACAACTGCTCGCGAGCCGATTCCACAGCTTCCTCGGCGGTCTGGACCCGGATTCGAAGTTCCTCGACCCGGTCGCTCAGCCAGCTCGTGGCAGCGCGGGTCGCG
>CAYTBD010000339.1:0-3314 GCA_964435755.1 uncultured Rhodobacterales bacterium | reverse complement strand
CAGGTAGAGCATGATCTCCGCCATCTCGAGAAAGACCCACTGGTTCGCCCAGTTCAGGTCCCACTGGTGCTCGTTGAAGGTGGTCCAGACCCACTGGCCGATCTCGGGATAGAAGGTGAAGCTGCCCGGCGCGTTCTCGGGGAAGACCTCGACCAAGGTCTCCTCGTATTGCCTGGGCCGCGTCTCGTCCGCGAAGAACAGGTAGTAGTCGCGGTACCTCGGATCCCCCGCCCGGGCCTTCCTCGCCCAGGCATGTTCCTTCGCGGTGTGGTTCAGCACCATGTCGACGCAGACGCTGATCCCGTTTTCGCGGTAGAGCCGCGCCGTCTCCTCGAGATCCTTCATCGTCCCGTAGGCGGGGTGGACCTTCCGGTAGTCCATCACCGAATAGCCGCCGTCGCTGTCGCCGGGGCGCGGCTTCAGGCAGGGCATGAAATGAACGTAGGTGACGCCGAGATCCTTCAGATACGGCAGCTTCTCCCGCGCCCCCGCGAGGGTGCCGGCGAAGCGGTCGAGGTAGAAGACGTAGCCCGCCATGTCCGGCCGCTGGAACCAGTCGGGCTCGAGATCGCGCTTGAGGTCGAGCCACTTGAGGTCCTGTGGCCGCTTCCTCCACGCCGCCTTCAGCGTTTCCTCGAGCGCGCCGCAGAAGGCTGCATAGTCCGGATGCGCCCCGTAGAGCCTCTCCAGCATGCCGTAGAGGTCCTGGCGGCTCCGCTCGAACCGGAGGCGAAAGAGTTCGTCGTTGAAGGCCGTTCCCGCCATCCGTGCGGTCCCTGCGAATCCGTGCCGGTCGTCCCATATCAACGAAGCGCTCCGCCGCCCGCAACAGCCCGTCGCGCGACAAGCCGCCGTAACGCCGCTTCGTGCTTGCAGGCCGCGCCGCGCTCGTGTCCACTCGCGTAAAAACGAAAAGGGCCGAGCATGCGCAGATCCGTCATCCTTCTGGTCCTCGGCGTCGCAGTCGCGGCCGCGATCGCCGTCGGTCTGGGGCGGATGCAGGCGACCGAGCAGAACCTCTCGGAGGCGCCCGAACGGCGGGCGATCGTGCCGTCGGTCCCCGAGGCCCCATCGAGCCTGCAGGTCCGGCTCGTCCTCCCGACCGACGCGCTGACGCAGGCGCTTGACCGCGCGATGCCGGAGGACCACCGGATCACCGGCCGGCAGAGGGTCTGCGTCGACGTCGGCGAGAAGCTGCGCGAAAGCGTGAAGGAACAGGTCGGCGGGGATCTCGGCCGCCTGCTCGGCGACCTCGCGGGTCAGGTCGCAGACGAGGCCGCGGGCACCCGCTCGAAGGAGGTCTGTCAGGACGTCGACTACGACGTGACGATCCGGAAGAACGGCAGGCCCCGGGTACGGAGCACGGGCGACGCTCTCGAGATCGTTCTTCCGATCGCCGCCGAAGGACGCGCCGGATTTCCCGGAGACCTCGCCCGCGCCCTCGGCTTCGACGCCAGGAACTTCCGCGGCGCACTGGACGCCATCGCCCGCGTGTCGCTGGACCTCACCTCCGACTGGTGCCCGCGCATCACGGCGGACGCCGATTTCCGATGGACGGACAAGGCCCAGCTCGAACTGGTCGATGGCTGGTGGATCGACATAGACAAGCCCGCCGGGGCCGAGCTTCGCCGCCGGATCGAGGCCGGGATCGCCGCGCTCGACGACACCGTCACCTGCGACATGGTCCGGGAGGCGATCGCGCCGGAATGGCGGGAGATCGACCTGGCCCTGCCGATCCCCGACGCCGGCGACGACCTTGCGCATCTGCATGTGCGTCCGACCGGCGCGGGCTTCTCCGGCATCGACTACGGCGCCGAGCGCATCGCGGCGGCGATCCAGATCGATGGCGTGACCGAGCTCCGCTCGGGGCCTGCGCCCGGGGGCTCCCGCCGTCTCGACCTGCCGCGGCTCGAGCGGATCGACACGACCGCGAACCGCGTCGAGATCAACCTGCCCGTGCGGATCGGCTACGACCGGCTCGTCGCCGAACTGAACCGGCAGCTTGCGGGAAAGACCTTCACCGGCACCGTTCCCTCGGGCGACGCCCGCGTCACGGTCGAGGAGGTGACCCTCTATCCCTCCGGCGACCGCCTCGCCGCCGGGCTCCGCTTCACCGCCGATCTCGACACGCGGCTCCTCGACACCTCCGGCTGGGCCTACCTCGCCGCGCGGCCGGTGCTGTCCGAAGACGGCAGCACGCTCCGGCTCGAGGACGTGTCGCTGACGCGCCAGCTCGACAACGAGCTCTGGTCGCTGCTGTCGAGCATCTTCAATGACCAGATCGCCGAACAGGTGGCGCAGTCCGGTGTGTTCCCGCTCGACGAGGCGGTCGGGGCCGCCAAGGCGCACCTCGCCACCGCGCTGCGCGATCTCGAGGACGAAACGGGGATCCGCGTCTCGCTCGACGATCCCGAAATCGCGCTCACGGCGCTTGTCCCGGCGGCAGAGGCGCTGGAGGCCGTCGCCCGGTTCCGGACACGTGCCGAGGTGTCGGCGGTGTCGCTCAGGTAGCACGGCCGGGCCGGAGGAGCGCCCGTCGCGCGAAAGCTTTCGCGGAACTGTCATCTTCGTGCTATAGGGAAGCCGAAAACAGGTTTCAGGAAATCCGTAAATGTCGAGCGCACCGAACACCTACGACGCAGAACCCATCCCCGAGGCCGCTCGCGCCGAGGTCGAGCGCCTGCTGATGTCCGGCGACCTCTTCCGCTACACCGCGCCCGCCGACGCTCCGGTCGCGCGTCTCGAAAAGGAATTCGCCGAGTTCATCGGCGCGAAGTACGCGCTCGCCGTCGCCTCCTGCTCGGCCGCGCTGTTCCTGTCGATGAAGGCGCTGGGCCTCCCGCGCGGCGCGAAGGTCCTGATCCCCGCCTTCACCTTCGCCGCCGTGCCCTCCGCCGTCGTCCATGCCGACTGCGAGCCTGTCCTCGTCGAAGTGGGCGACAGCTACCGCATCGACCTCGACGACTTCCGCGCGAAATTGCCAGGTGCCGACGCCGTCCTCATCAGCCACATGCGGGGGCACACGTCGGACATGGACGCGATCATGGAGATGGCCGACGCCGCCGGCCTGCCCGTCATCGAGGACGCGGCTCATTCGCTCGGCACCACATGGGCCGGCCGCAACATCGGCACGATCGGCAGGATCGGCTGCTTTTCGTTCCAGTCCTACAAGCTCCTCAATGCCGGCGAAGGCGGGATCCTGATCACCGACGACGCCGACCTCATCGCGCGGGCGGTCATCATGTCGGGGGCCTACGAGCACAACTGGAAGAAGCACCCGGTCCTCGAGGACGCGTTCTCCCGCTGGCAGAACC
>CAYTBD010000338.1:0-3330 GCA_964435755.1 uncultured Rhodobacterales bacterium | reverse complement strand
CTGCGGCCAATTCACCCCCGGGATATTTGCGGACAGATGGAGGCGGGCGTCTGCCGCGTCATTCGACCGGCGGGACCGATTTGACGTAGGCCGCGATCGCCGCGCGATCCGCGTCCGACAGCTTCGACGTGCCCTCGATCACCGCCCGCATGCTGCCGCCCGCGGTGTCGAACTCCGGGGTGAAGCCGCTGTCGAGATAGGCCGCGATATCGGCCGCGGTCCAGTCGAGCTCCGCGGGCGTGATGTTGGGGATGTTGCCCCGGCCCGAGGGGTTCGGCGCGCCCGCGAACCACCGCGTCGTGTCGAGCCCGCCCGCCGCGTTGCGCGGCGTGTGGCATTCGCCGCAATGCGCCAGCGCCTCGGAGAGATAGCGTCCGCGCTCGATTTCGGCGGTGTCCGCCGGCATCGCCCAGTCGTCGGTGACGAAGGCCCGTTTCCAGGCGCCGAGCCCGGTCCGGATCGAATAGGGCAGCGCCAGTTCGTGCGGCGCGCTCGGCGTGGGATCGGCGGGCAGCGTCCGCAGAAACGCCGCGAGCGAGACGATGTCGGAGACCTCGGCTTTGCCGTAGGCCGCATAGGGGAAGGCCGGGTAGTAGTGCCCGCCCTCCGGGGAGGTGCCCTTCATGACCGCGGTCACGATCTCGGCGGTCGTCCAGTCGCCGATGCCGTGCACCGGATCCTGCGAGGTGTTCGGGGCGACGAAGGCGCCGAAGGGCGTCTCGAGGCGGTGACCTCCCGAAAGGATGAGCTTCTCGTCGCCCTCGGCCTCCTCGCCGGCGTGACAGGAGGCGCATCCCGTGGCCCAGAAGACCTCCTCGCCCCGGGCAAGGTCGGGTTCGATCCCGGCAAGCTCGGCCGCGGTCACGACATCGGGGCGCGTCGCGCCCCAGAACGCCGCCGCGCCGATCACGATCAGCGCGGCGAGGACGAGGATGATCCGGCGCATCGCGGCGCGGCCGGATCAGTCGTCCGAGACCCGGAAGTCCTCGTGGCAGGCGCCGCAGGCCTGGCCCACCGGCCCGAGCGAGGCCCGGAGCGCCTCGAGCCCGTTGCCGGCCTCTGCCGCGAGCGCATCGGAGGCGGAGACGAGGGTGCCGGAGATTTCCATCACCTTCGGCAGGTCCTCCCAGATGTCGGGCAGGGCGCGGGTTTCCATCAGCATGTCGCTGTCGGTGCCTTCGGGCCAGTAGCGCGACTGGTCGAGCTTGCTGAGCGCCGCGAGGTTGGCGGCGGCCGCGGCGGCCGTCTCGGCATCATACGCGATGTTGCCGCGCGCCATGCCGCCCAGAACGCCGAGATTGTGCGCGTAGAGCGTCATGTGGGCCTTGCGGGCCGCCACGGCCGGGTTGACGTCCTGCGCCGTCGCGGCGGTGGCGAGGATGGCGGCGCCGGCAAGTCCGAAAAGAATTGAGCGGATGGATGGCATGGGGCTCTCCGAAGATCGTTTGCGAAATGAAGTGCGCAGAGTAGAGGCATCGCGCCGAAAGAAAAGTGCCCGAATGCGACTGGCATTATACGATAAATGCACAGAGAGAACCGGAACGGCCTGGGATACGGGCTCGCGGTTGCGGAGCGCGGCCCGTCTCGGCGGCGGCGCGCGCGGATTCGCCGCGGCTGGAGTTCGGTGCGCGCGGCCATCGTCGGCGGGCCGGCCCCGGAGGTCAGGTGAAGCGCACCTTGCCGATGAACGGCAGGTTGCGGTTCCGCTGCGCATAATCGATGCCGTAGCCCACCACGAACTCGTCTGGAATCTCGAAGCCGGTCCAGGTCGCGCGGATGTCCACCTCGCGCCGCGAGGGCTTGTCGAGAAGCGCGATGGTCTCGAGGCGCTTGGGCTCGCGCGAGCGCAGGAGATGGACGACGTGCGACAGCGTGAAGCCGGTGTCGACGATGTCCTCGACCACCAGCACGTCGCGCCCGCCGATCTCGCCGCGCAGGTCCTTGAGGATGCGCACCTCGCGCGAGCTTTCCATGCTGTCGCCGTAGCTCGAGGCTTCGAGGAAATCGACCTCGACGTTGAGGTCGATCTCGCGGACGAGGTCGGCGATGAAGACGAAGGAGCCGCGCAGGAGCCCCACGACGATGAGCTTGTCGGTGCCCGCGAAGGTCGTCCGGATCTCGCGCGAGAGCTCCTCGATCCGGGCGGCGATGGTCTTGGCCGAGATCATTTCGTCGATCGCGTAGGTTTGGGTCAAACCGCCGCTCCCTCTTGATTTTGCCGCCCCGGTCGCAGACATGGGGCGCCACCTGATAGCAAGACGACGCGCGCATGCCCAGCCATTCGGAAACCCGCAAGCTGCCCTACTCGGCCGACCAGATGTACGGTCTGGTGGCGGACGTGGCGAATTACCCGGAGTTTCTGCCCTGGACGGCGGCGGCGCGCATCCGCTCGCGCGAGGACAGGGGCGATCACGAAGTGATGCTTGCCGACCTCGTGGTGTCGTTCAAGGTGTTCCGCGAGAGGTTCGGCAGCAAGGTGACCCTCTGGCCCGAGCGCAAGCGGATCGACACCGAATACATCGAGGGTCCGTTCCGCCACATGCGGTCGCGCTGGGAGTTCGAGGATGTGGACGGCGGATGCGAGGTGCATTTCGAGGTCGAGTTCGAGTTCAAGAACATGATCCTGCAGAAGGCGGCCGGCCTGTTCTTCTTCGACGCGATGCAGCGGATCGTGCGGGCCTTCGAGAAGCGGGCGGACGAGCTTTACGGCTGAGCGGGGCGCCCCCGCCGCAGGGTTCCTTCGACGGAGACTCCGCCCGCCCTCAGCCGGCCCTCAGCCAAGCGCGTCGCGCAGGAGCTTCAGCGCGTGCGCGACGGACCGCGCCCGGACCTCCGCGCGTCCGAGCGGCCCGAACTCGACGGTCTCCGCCCGCGCCGGGCGCCCCAGGGCGGCAAGCCCGAAGCACACCCGCCCCTCCGGCTTGCGCTCCGAGCCGCCGGGGCCGGCGATGCCGGTGACCGAGAGCGCGAGCGTCGCGTCCGACCGGGCGAGCGCGCCCGCGGCCATCTCGGCGGCGACCTCTTCGGACACCGCGCCGTGCGCGGCGAGCGTCGCCTGCGACACGCCCAGCATCCCGGCCTTGGCCGCGTTCGAGTAGGTGACGAAGCCCCGGTCGAAGACGTCCGACGATCCCGGCACGTCGGTGATCGCCCCGGCGATCAGCCCGCCGGTGCAGCTTTCCGCCGTGGCGATCACGGCCCCTGCCGCGCGCGCCCGGGCCAGCAGGTCTTCCGCCGCGGTCATACCCCCATCATCCCGTGCGCGACGCCCGCCGCGACGGTGACGATCACGGCGGCGAACAGCCCCGCGATCACGTCGTCGAGCATCAC
>CAYTBD010000337.1:0-3346 GCA_964435755.1 uncultured Rhodobacterales bacterium | reverse complement strand
CGGGGATCGGGGCGGAGGGCGTCACTGCCACCAGCCCTGATCGACGTCTTCGAGTTCTTCGAGCTGCTCTTCGCTCCAGCGCGTCACGGCGGCATAGTCGTCGTCGCCCATCGGAACGATGCGGAAGTCGTCGCTCGACACCATCACGTGCTTGTCCGCGATGTCGAGGAACCCGCCGACTTCGGCGACGATGCCGACCATTTCGCCATCGGCGTTGAGGATCACATCCTCGATCTCGCCGATGTTGTTCCACCCCGCATCCACCTCGTCCCAGGTCGCGTCGGCCCACTCGCCTTCGTCCCAGGCCTCGTTCGTGGTGTAGACGTTTTCGCCCGTGAGGTCGCGCGTGCGGATCAGGTCGTCGTAGTCCATCGTCATCTCCTGCGCGACGACCGGCAGGGCGGCGGTCGCGGCGGCGGCGACGGATAGGGTGAGAAGTCGCATGTCTTGGCTCCTTTGATCTCTGTCTCGGATTCTGTCTCCGCCGACAGAACCTCGGAGACTCGAAGAGGTTCCGTCTCCGGGGAACCGGGATCCGCGCCGGCCACCGCTCAGGCGCGGCCTCCGCCACGCGGCGGCGCGGCCTGCGCCGGCTCGGTGTCCTCCTGTCCCGCGAGAAACAGACCGAGGTTCGACAGCCCCGGGATATGCTCGGAGAAGACCCGGAGCGCGATCAGCGCCGGGACCGCGACGAACATGCCGATGAAGGACCACGCCCAGCCCCAGAAGGCCACGGCGAGGAACACCAGAACCGGGCTCAGCTTGAGCCGCCGGCCCACCGCGTAGGGGGTGACGAGTTGCCCCTCGATACCGGTGAGCGCGAGATAGGCCCCGCCCGCCAGCGCCGCCTGCCCGACCGTGTCGAGCGCGACGATGCCGATGGCCGTCGTGATCGCAACGCCCGCGAGCGCGCCGAGGTAGGGAATGAAGTTCAGGACGAAGGCCATGACGCCGAACAGCAGCGGGTTGGGCATGCCGACCCCCCAGAGCGCGAGCCCCACGGCCAGCCCCAGCCCCGCGTTGATGAGCGTGATCGCGAAGAAATAGCGGCTGAGCTTGCGCTCGATGTCGAAGGCGATCTGGACCGCGCGCTTCTTGTCCGAGAATCTCGGGTTCGCCTGCACCAGCTTTTCGTAGAACACGTCTCCCGAGGCGATCAGAAAGAACAGGAGCACGAGCGTGAAGACGATCTGCGCCAGCACCGACGGCGCGCTGAGCGCGACGGCGCTCAAGAGGCCCGGACCGTCCTGCACGACGACCTCGGGGGCGCCGGAGATCTCGTCCGGCGTCGCGATCCGCTCGACCTGTTCGCCGGCCTCCGACACCGTCTCCAGCGCCTCGCTGATCCCCCGGAGCTTGCGCTCGGCCTCCGCCGCGATGAAGCGGCTCTGCTCGGCGTAGGTCTGCACCGGGCCGGAAAGGAGGTAGACGAGCGCGGCGGTGGCGAAGAGCAGCATCCCCACGACGAGCGCCGAGGTGACCGGCGCCGCCACGCCGTACCGCGCGGCCCAGCGCCGGACCGGCGAGAAGGTGAGCGACAGGAGAAAGGCGAGGAAGACGGGCATCAGGAAGCTGCGCGCGAGCACGAGCCCGGTCACGCCGGCGACGACGGCGATCAGGACCGTCGCCCAGGATGCCCTCGACCTCGGGGCGCGCGCCTGTTCCGTCATGCCTTGTCCCCTTCCGGCGATGCCGGAGCAACGCGGGACGGGCGCTCCGGGTTCAGCCGCGTGGCGGTCGGGAACCGGAGGCGCGCCCGTCCGGTTTTCGTGACGCAGCAGCGGAGCGACCCATGCCGGACGCGAAACGGACCGATCCCGAACTCTGGGAGACGGTCAAGGACGAGATCACCCGGAGCGGCAAGGGCGGGAGCCCCGGGCAGTGGTCGGCGCGCAAGGCGCAGATGGCGGTGCAGGCGTACAAGTCCCGCGGAGGCGGCTATGCCGAGGCGGGGCCCGACCGCGACGAGACCGACCTGCATCGCTGGACCGAAGAGGACTGGGGCACGAAATCGGGCGCACGGTCGGGGACCACCGGCGAGCGCTACCTGCCGCGGGAGGTCCGGATGCTGCTGACGGAGGACGAATACCGCCGGTCGACCGAGAAGAAGACCTCCGACAGCCACGACGGGTCGGCGCAGTTCTCGGACCAGCCCGATGACGTGGCGGCGAAGGCGCACCACATCCGCAGGCACGGTCCGACGAAGGCGATGCTCGACGACCGGGCACGGGATCTCGGGATCGAGGGCCGGACGTCGATGTCGAAGGCGGACCTGCTCGCCGCCATCGACGAGGCGACGGACGAGAACGGCCGGGGATACCGCTCCGAGGCGGGTCTGCGCGCGCTCCCGAAGGACCAGCTCCTCGAGCGGGCGCGGGAGGCCGGCGTGGAGGGACGGTCGCGGATGACGAAGGACGAGCTGATCGAGGCGCTGCGCCGATGAGCGCGGATGTGATTGGACAGGGCGCGCCCCGCGTGGCCTGATCGGGACATGCTTCGCCTCGCCCTCGCCCTCCTCCTGCTCGCCGCCCTTCCCGTCCGGGCCGAGACCGAGGTCGACGTCGAGCTGGTGCTTGCCGTGGACGTCTCGCGCTCGATGTCGCCCTACGAGCTGGAGATCCAGCGCCGGGGCTATGCCGAGGCGCTCACCTCCGACGAGGTCCTGGGCGTGATCGGCGAGGGCTTTCTGGGCCGCATCGCGCTCACCTATGTCGAATGGGCCGGCAGCGGCTCGACACGGACGGTCGCCGGCTGGACGCTGATCGAGACGCGGGAGGAGGCGGAGGCCTTCGCGGACAGGCTCACCGCGGAGTTCCGGCCCTCGCTCAGGCGCACCTCGATCTCGGGGGCGATCCGGGACGCGGCGGATCTCTTCGACGGCAACGGCTTCACCTCGTTCCGCCGGGTGATCGACGTCTCGGGCGACGGGCCGAACAACCACGGCGGCCCGGTGACCGCGGCGCGGGACGCCGCGCTCGCCCGGGGCATCGTCATCAACGGGCTGCCGCTGATGACGCGCGAGGGATACGGCGGCATGTGGCACATCGACGATCTGGACCGCTACTACCTCGACTGCGTGATCGGGGGCCCCGGCGCCTTCGTGATCCCGGTCACCGACTGGGCCCAGTTCGCCGCCGCCGTGCGCCGGAAGCTCGTGCTCGAGATCGCGGGCCTGCCCCCGCGCGTCATCCCCGCGCAGATGGCCGCGCCGTCGGCAGGCTACGACTGCCTGATCGGCGAGAAGATCTGGGACCGGAACCGCGGGCGGCTGAACTGGACCCTGCCCTGAGCCTCCATCTGTCCGGAAATATCCCCGGGGGAGCGCGAGGGGGCAGACAGCCCCCTC
>CAYTBD010000336.1:0-3351 GCA_964435755.1 uncultured Rhodobacterales bacterium | reverse complement strand
CGACGTGTGGTTCGTCGTCGGCATCCCGATCTACTTCTACGCGGTGCTTTCGGACGGCACCGAAGAGGGCAACCGGGCGGCGTTCTTCCTGATCGGCACCTTCATGGCGGTCTGGATCATCCTCTATGGCGCGGTGCAGGCGACCGCGCCCCGCCTCCTGCGCGCCGCGACGCGGCCGGAGGCGGATCTCGTCGGCGCCGCGCGCGGCTGGGCGGGGCTGCTGTTTCTCGTGCCGGCGGCGCTGACCGCTGCCGCACTCGCCTCGCCCGACCCTCAACCCTGGCTCACCGTCACGCTCGTCGTTGGGCTTCTCGCCTTCGGGGCGATCTTCGCCATCAACTCCTCGCTCCATTCCTACCTGATCCTCGCTTTCACCAAGGCCGAGCGAGTGACGATGGACGTCGGATTCTACTACATGGCGAACGCGGGGGGGCGGCTCCTCGGCACGGTTCTCTCCGGGCTCACCTATCAGGCGGGCGGGCTCGCGCTCATGCTCGGGACGGCGGCGGCGATGGTCGCGCTCAGCGCCCTCGCAGCGGGACGGCTCCGCCCCGACCACCCGCTGACGACGCCTGCATGAGCGTCTTCGAGCGGTATCTGACCCTGTGGGTGGCGCTGGCCATGGTCGCGGGCATCGCGATCGGCAGCGCGGCGCCGGCGCTCGTCGCCGCCGTGGCCGCGGCCGAGATCGCAAGCGTCAACCTCGTTGTGGCGGTGCTGATCTGGGCGATGGTCTACCCGATGATGGTCGGCGTCGATCCCGGTGCGCTGAAGCACGTGGCGCGACAGCCGCGCGGCCTTCTCATCACCCTGGCGGTCAATTGGCTGATCAAGCCGTTCACCATGGCGGCGCTTGCGGTGCTGTTCTTCGAGGGGGTCTTCGCGGACTTCATCGCGCCCGAGGACGCGCAGCAGTATATCGCGGGGCTGATCCTGCTCGGCGCCGCGCCCTGCACCGCCATGGTCTTCGTCTGGTCGCAGCTCACCCGTGGCGACGAAGGATACACGCTTCTGCAGGTCTCGGTGAACGACGTGGTGATGGTCTTCGCCTTCGCGCCGATCGTGGCCTTCCTCCTGGGCGTCACCGACATCGTGGTACCGTGGGAGACGCTGGTCCTGTCGGTCGTCCTCTTCGTGGCGCTGCCCCTCGCGGCAGGGGTCCTGACGCGGGCGCGGCTCGGCAGCGCGGAGCGGATCGAGGCATTCCGCGCCCGCATCAAGCCATGGTCCGTGATCGGGCTCGTCGCGACGGTGGTGATCCTGTTCGGGCTGCAGGGCCAGGTGATCCTCGACCGGCCGCAGGTCATCGTGCTGATCGCGGTGCCGATCCTGATCCAGTCCTACGGCATCTTCGCCCTCGCCTACGCGGCGGCCTACGCTCTGAAAGTCCCGCACCGGATCGCCGCGCCCTGCGCGCTGATCGGCACGTCGAACTTCTTCGAGCTTGCCGTGGCCGTCGCGATCAGCCTCTTCGGGCTGAATTCCGGCGCCGCGCTCGCAACCGTGGTGGGCGTTCTCGTGGAGGTTCCGGTGATGCTCTCGCTGGTGGCCGTCGCGAACCGGACGCGGGCGCGCTTCGCCTGACCGAGAAAAGACTCGACAAAACCGGAGTTCCCGTTATGTTTGTCCCATGACGACGACCAGCCCCAATGCCCGCGCCCTTGCCGCACTCGGCCACGATGCCCGCCTCGCGATCTTCCGCCTTCTCGTGAAGGCCGGGGAGGAGGGTCTCAGGGTCGGCGACATCGGACAGCATCTCGGTTTCGCCCCCTCGACGCTCGCCCATCATCTCTCGTCGCTCGTCGACGCGGGCCTCGTCGTGCAGGAGAAGCAGGGGCGCGAAGTGTTCAACAGGGTGGACTTCCCCGCGATGAACCGGGTCGTGACCTTTCTGACGTCGGAATGCTGCGCGGGTGTGGCGGCGGAGTCCGAGGACGCTGCGGCATGATCCGCCAGCATCGCTCATTTTGCGAAAATGGAACGACTATTCCGGAGATCTGGATATGACCGACGCCTCCCTCACGCGCCCCGGACCGGTCTCGGCCCTGCATTGGGTGTGGCGTCGTCAGCGTGTCTGGCTCGCCTCGGCGCTCATCCTTCTCGTGCTGGCGGTGTTCGACCCCGGGCAGGCCGGCGCCAGCGTCGCATTCACGATCGATGCGCTCGCGGGCACCGCGCCCTTCCTGCTCCTGTCGATCGGGATCGCGGCCTGGGCGGGCGCGACCGGCGCCGACAACCTCATCGCCCGGGCCTTCACCGGGTCGCCGCTCCTGATGATCGGGCTCGCCGCGCTTGCCGGGGGCCTGTCTCCGTTCTGCTCCTGCGGGGTCATTCCGCTGATCGCGGCGCTTCTCGCGATGGGTGTGCCGCTTTCGGCCGTGATGGCGTTCTGGCTCGCGTCGCCGGTGATGGACCCGTCGATGTTCGTGCTGACCGTCGGCGTGCTCGATCTGGAATTCGCGATCGCGAAGACGGCGGCGGCGATCGGGCTGGGGATCTTCGGCGGCTTCGTGATCCATTCTCTTGCAGGCCATTCGGCCTTGGCGGATCCCCTGCGCGAGGGCATCGGCAACGGCGGCTGCGGCGGGTCGAAGGTCCGGGCCCCGAAGCCGGTCGCCTGGCGGTTCTGGACCGACCCGGACCGCCGCGCGAAGTTCGCCCGCGAAGCCTGGAAGACGACCCTCTTCCTGGCGCAGTGGCTGACGCTCGCCTTCGTGCTCGAAAGCCTGATGCTCGCCTGGGTTCCGGCCGAGACGATCACGGCACTTCTGGGCGGCACCGGCTTCGCGCCGATCGCGCTCGCCACCGTCGTCGGCGTTCCCGCCTACCTGAACGGATACGCCGCGCTTCCGCTGGTCGGCGGGCTCATCGAACAGGGGATGGCGCCGGGCGCAGGCCTCGCGTTCCTCGTGGCGGGCGGCGTGACCTCGCTCCCCGCCGCGATCGCGGTCTGGGCGCTGGTGAAGCCCCGCGTCTTCGCGCTCTACATCGTCCTGTCGCTGTCGGGCGCCTTCGCGGCGGGGCTGCTGTTCCAGCTCTGGGCGGCGGCCTGACAGGGAGCGGCGACCGGCCGCTGCGGACTTGAGCGGGCAGTTCAGCGGCGTCATCCGAGTTGCGCGTCGCAGATATCGACCGAGGTGACGCTGCCGCTTCCTGCTCGTCTACGTGGTCCTGGGACAGGGATCCGGCACCGCTGAATCGCGCAGACGGCTCTTGGTCGTCAGGCTCCCCATGCACGATCGCGGGATGCCATGCTGCACTGCGTGACCGAAAATCTCGACGGTTCTTCAGGGAGTTGAATGGCGCGCTGGGGAGTATTGGCCAAGGTCAATAAAAACAATGCCTTATCAG
>CAYTBD010000335.1:0-3351 GCA_964435755.1 uncultured Rhodobacterales bacterium | reverse complement strand
CCGGCTGCGCCGTGGTGATCTCCCACGACCGCTTCTTCCTCGACCGCATCTGCACTCACATCCTCGCCTTCGAAGGCGAGGCGCATGTGGAATGGTTCGAGGGCAACTTCGAGGATTACGAGGAAGACAAGACGCGGCGGCTGGGGCCGGATGCCGTCGAACCGAAGCGACTGAAATACAAGAAGTTCACCCGCTGAGGCGGGTGAGCTTTCTGGGTTTCCGCCTCTTCCGGTCAAGGGAAACCTCTTGCAAGACGGCGTATTTACGATCCGGGACGAGGAACCCGGTCAAGGTGCTCCTGACAGGGCCACGCTCGCCACGATCTCGCCTCTCACTCTGAGGGTAAGAGACCTCACCGATGATGTGAGGCGCGTGCCCGGCATTTGGATTGGCACGCGCTCTTTCGGCGGTGTCATCGCAGGCTCGGCCGCGCCTTATCGGTTTGCACGTCCAACCGCGCCGCGACCGTCGTGGTTCATCGCCATGTTTCATTATTCGCCAGGCGGGGCGGGGATGTTTCAGCCCCGGCAACTCCGAACAAGGCTAGGCTTCGGTCATCCTGTTGAAAAGCATGGGTTTTAGCGTTTCGTCCTGTGCGCCCGCACACCCGTCCTCACGGGACGATCACGTTGCGTCAAGGCGGTCTGGCGGGGAGCGCGGAAAACGGCGACCTCAGTCGTACGACACCCCACAAGGAGCACAGCCATGACCGACAATTCCCAAATGACCGCCTCCCTCCCGTCCTCCGGAGCTTCGCTCGCCGTCACGGCCGACTGGCTCTTGCGCGCCGCGTTCGCAAGCGTCTTCGTGTTTCATGGAGCGTCAAAGTTCATGAACCTTGAAGGCGGGGCGCAGATGATGGGACAGCCGCTCCTCATCTGGGCGCTCGTCGCCTTCGCCGAACTGGCCGGCGGCGTCGGGATCCTTGCAGGCCGCGGGCTCCCGGGCCAGGTGGGGGATGCCGTCACGCGCCTTGCCGGGGCAGCCGTCATCCCGGTCATGCTGGGCGCGATCGCGATGGTTCACTGGGGCCGGTGGAATTTCGTGCCGTCCGAAAGCCACCCGATGGGCGGCATGGAATTCCAGGTCGTCCTGCTTGCCCTCGGCCTGTTCTACGTATTGCGCGGCAACCGGCACTGAGACGAGCGCCGGGGCGGGACGCGGGTCGGACCGGCCCCGGCGGATCGCGCCGGGGCCGGCCTGCCGCGTCAGGACGCCGCGAAGGGAGCGAACACGTCATCCACCGGCGTTGCGGCGAGGTGGTTGACGTAGTTGGAGAAGGTCTTGCAGGCAATCGCGAGCACGACGCCAAGGACCTGTTTCTCCCCGTAGCCCGCCGCCAGGAACGCGTCGACCGCCTCCTTGCCCGGATTGCCACGCGCGACGACCATCGCCTCGGTGAAGGCGGCAACGGCCTGCAAGTCGGGGTCCGGCAGCGGCCGGCCTTCGCGCAGGGCGGCGAGCGAGTCCGCGGGCACACCCGACTTCTTTTCCGCGATCATCGAGTGGGCGGCGGTGCAGTAGTGGCATCCGTTCACCCGGCTGATCGTCAAGAACACCGTCTCCTGCTCGGCGGGCGAGAAGCCCGATTGGGTGCGGAAATCCTCGTAAGTCCTCAGGTAGCCGTCGAGCACCGGGGGCAACTTGGCCATGTAGGTGTACATATTGGGCAGGAAGCCGAGCTTCGCCTTCGCGCCGGCCATGAGCGCGTGCGCCGCGTCATCAGTATCTCCGGGGTCGGCGGGCGCGATCTCGAGCATGGGGGTCTGTGGCATGGGGATCCTCTTTTCCAGAATGTTCGTTCCGTAACTTGCCCGCCCGCGCCGATCCACCTATTTTCGAACCGTTCGTTTCAAAATGAGGTGAGCCATGGCGGAGGCAACTGCTCGAGGCCGACCAAGAGGGTTCGACGAGGGCGACGCGCTCGACGCGGCTGTGCGGCTCTTCTGGACTGCGGGCTACGACGGCGCTTCGGTGGACCGGCTCTGCCGCGAGATGCGGATGCCCAGAGCCACGCTCTATGGCCGGTTCGGTGCCAAGGAGGGGCTGTTTCTGGCGGCGGTCGCGCATTATGCCGACACCCGGATCGCGCCGGTCCTTGCCGCACTGGGTCCCGCGGGATCGCTGCGGGAGGATCTGTCGGCCTTCTACGACGCGGTCCTGTCTCTCGCCACGGGCGAACCGGACGCGCCCGGCTGCCTCGTCTCCTGCGCATTGGCGGATGCTGCGGGGACGGATCCCGGCTTCCGCGCCGAACTGGCCGCGCGCTACGCAACGATGGAGAGCCGGATCGCGGCGCGCCTGCGCGCGGCAGGCTGGACCGCACGGTCGGGAACATCCTCCGAGGCGGCGGCCGCGCTCGCCGCCTCGGTCGCCCGGGGGCTCATGCTCGCGGCGCGGTCAGGTGCGGGGCCAGAGGAGTTGCGACCGACGGCCGAGGCCGCTGTCCGCGCGGTTCTCGCGCTCGATCTCGTGGACGCGTCGGGGGACGGCTGAGGTCGGCATCCTGGCTGCGCCGACCGGCATCTCCACGAGACGGCTCGTCAGAACACAGACCGCCTCCCGACACGAGCATCCGTTTTCTGCGGAAGGCGCTGGCAGGCGGGACTCCACCTCCGGCGATTTTCCGGCGATTGTCGCCTGCAAGGACGCGCACCGAGGCGCTCCGCCACCGGAAAGAAGAAGGGCCCGCGGCAGCGGGCCCTGAAGCTGTTGTGTCTGGCCGTGATTACATCATCCCGCCCATACCACCCATTCCGCCCATGTCGCCCATGCCTCCGCCGGCGCCCTCTTTCGACGGCTTGTCGGCAATCATGGCTTCGGTGGTGACCAGCAGGCCGGCGACGGAGGCTGCATCCTGAAGCGCGGTCAGCACGACCTTGGCCGGGTCGACCACGCCGAACTTGAACATGTCGCCATATTCCTCGGTCTGCGCGTTGAAGCCGAAGGTCATGTCGTCGCTTTCGCGGATCTTGCCCGCGACGACCGACCCGTCGACGCCCGCGTTCTCGGCGATCTGGCGCATGGGCGCCTCGAGCGCGCGACGCACGATCTGGATGCCCGCATGCTGATCCGGGTTCTCGCCCTTCAGTCCGTCGAGCGCCTTGGCCCCCTGCATCAGGGCCACGCCGCCACCGACGACGATGCCTTCCTGCACCGCGGCGCGGGTCGCGTTCAGCGCGTCATCGACGCGGTCCTTGCGCTCCTTCACCTCGACCTCGGTCATGCCGCCGACGCGGATGACGGCGACGCCGCCGGCGAGCTTGGCGACCCGCTCCTGCAGCTTCTCGCGGTCGTAGTCGGAGGTCGAGTTCTCGATCTCCGCGCGGAGCTGCGCGACCCGGGCCTCGA
>CAYTBD010000334.1:1478-3356 GCA_964435755.1 uncultured Rhodobacterales bacterium | reverse complement strand
CCACGCTGATCGAATGGGACACCGACGTGCCGGACTGGCCGGCGCTCGCCGCCGAGGCGGAGCGCGCCGCCGCCGCGCTGGAGGCGGTGACATGACCGTGGCGCAGACGATCTTTGCCGATGCCGTGCTCGATCCCGCCCGCGACGTGCCGGACGGTCTGATCGACCCTGAAGGCCGGCCGGCCGGAAAACGCTTCGACGTCTACCGCAACAATGTCGCCGTCAGCCTGACCGAGGCACTCGAGACGGGGTTCCCCGTGCTGCGCAAGCTCCTCGGCGAGACGAACTTCAAGGGGCTGGCGGGCCTGTTCTTTCGGCGTCATCCGCCCGCCTCGCCGCTTCTCATGCAGTACGGCGCGGAAATGCCGGAGTTTCTCGCGGATCTGCCGCAGCTCGGAAAATTTCCCTACCTGCCCGACGTGGCGCGTCTCGAACTGGCGCTCCGGGAGAGCTACCACGCGGCGGACGCCGGTCCCGTGGCCCCTGATGCGCTTGCCGGGATCCCGGTCGAGCGGCTTCTCTCGTCCCGCTTCGCCATCGCCCCCGCCGTCCGCGCTCTTTCGTCTCCCTGGCCGGTTCTCGGGATCTGGCGGCGCAACAGCCTTGCCGACGCGCCGAAACCGGAGATGCGGCCGGAAGACGTGCTGATCGCCCGGGTCGAGTTCGATCCGCGGCCCGTCCTGCTCCCACCCGGCGGCGCGGCGTTCGTCGCTGCGCTGCAGGAGGGGCTTTCGGTCGGCGAAGCACTGGATCTGGCCAGCGAAACCCCGGGCTTCGACCTTGCTGCAACTCTCTCGGCGCTCATCACCGGCGCGGGGATCACAGGAACGGAGGTAACGCCATGACAGTCCTGACATCACTCTACACCGCCATAGCCGCGCGCCTCGACGCCGCCGGCGAGTGGCTGCTTCCCACGCTCTCCCGGCTGCTCTTTGTCGCGATCCTGTTCGGATACTACTGGAACTCCGCCCTGACCAAGCTGGGCGACGGGATCCTCGGGATCGTGCGGCCATCGGACGGCGCCTACATCCAGATATTTCCGCGCACCGTCGAGGCCGCCGGCTACGACTTCTCTCAACTCGGGATCTTCCACTGGGCCGTCGTCGTCGCGGGCACCTGGGCGGAATTCCTGCTTCCGCTGCTCATCGTCGCCGGCCTTCTGACCCGTCTCGCCGCGCTCGGGATGATCGGCTTCGTGGTCGTGCAGAGCTGGGTCGACGTCACCGGCCACGGCCTCGGAGCGGCCGATATCGGCGCGTGGTTCGATCGCCTGCCGTCGGCGGCGATCATGGATCAGCGGGCGTTCTGGATCTTCGCGCTGCTCGTCCTTGTCCTGAAGGGCGCGGGGCCGCTTTCGCTCGACAGGCTCCTCGCCGGACGTTTCGCCGCCGCGGAGCCGAAAGCGGCCTAGCGGATGATCTCGTCGCGCACCCCGTCGCTCCACCCGAGCCAGAGCCGCTCCCCGTCCTCCACGACCGGGCGCTTCATCAGGCTCGGGTGGGCGGCGATCAGCACGGCCGGTGCCGCGCCGCGCTCGCCTTCCGGCAGACCGCGCCAGGTCGCCGAAGACCGGTTGACGAGCCTCTCGCCGAAGGCGGCGAGAAAGGCGGTGATCCGCTCGCCGGTCAGCCCCTCGGTCCGCACATCGACGAAGTCGACCTCACGGCCCGCGGCCCGAAGCTCCTTCAGCGCCCGCCGGCACGTGTCGCACGTCTTGATTCCATAGAGCCGCATGTTGCCCTCGTTTTCGGCGTCTTTTGCGAAATTTGAGCGCACCCGGCGCGCGAATCTTGCTTTTCTTTCAAAACATCCGATCTTCGTGACCGTGACAACCGACTTTCAGGCGCCGTCTCGCCTCAAAGGCAGCCGGTCGATCAGG
>CAYTBD010000334.1:0-1468 GCA_964435755.1 uncultured Rhodobacterales bacterium | reverse complement strand
AGGAGGGAATGGCTGTGACCAGGCCGTCGCACAAGCGCGGACGGCGACGACTGAAGGAGAGACGGAATGCCCACCGGCACCGTGAAATGGTTCAACACCACCAAGGGCTATGGTTTCATCGCCCCCGATGACGGCGGAAAAGATGTCTTCGTGCATATCTCTGCTGTCGAGCGCTCCGGAATGACCGGCCTCGCAGACAACCAGAAGGTCAGCTACGAGATGATCGAGGGCCGCGATGGCCGCCAGTCGGCCGGCGAACTGAAGGCGCTCTGACACCGCTCGCCCGCTTCCTCACCCCCCCGAACCTCGCTTCAGGGTGCCGTCACCGTCAACTGGTGACGGCCCGCGCGATGACGACCCCGGCCCAGGCGGCGCCGGCGGTCAGCGCGGTGCCCCAGGCCCAGTCGACCGCGACCATGGTGGGCGACCAGTCGCGCATCACCGCCCAGCTCGTCAGCTCGTAGGTGCCGTAGGCGACGGCGCCGAGGATCGCGCCGTTGAGGATCGCCTGTCCGGGCGCGTCGTCGCGCAGGGCGGGCCAGCCCGCGAACCAGATCACGCCGGCCATGTAGGTGACGTAGAAAAGGAGCGCCGGCCCCGCCCGGATCCCGTCCAGCAGCCCCTCGCCCAGGTGGCGCTCGAAGAGCGGCTTCATCACGAACGACAGCATGATCGCGTCGGCGACGAGGAAGACGATCCCGGTGGCGAGGATCAGGACGAGGATGGACATGGGCTCTCCCGGGGTTGCGATCCCCGGAAGATAGGGCGGCGGCGGCCGGGGTCGATCAGCGGCGGGCGTCGAGCTTGCCGAATTCGTTGTCGAGGGCGCGCTGGAGCTTCTTGGCGGCCCCCCGCATCGCGGCGTCGGGATTGGCGTCGTGATGGGTCACGGTGAGGGGGCGGAGGCCTTCGGGACGGGCTTCCATGGTGCAGCGGATATCGGCGGAGCCGCCCTTCGAGGGGGAGTTCTCGTCGGCGAGGTGAAGCTCGATCCGGGTCAGGTGGGATTCGAAGCGGCCGAGGGCGCTGTCGACGATCTCGTTGGCCCGGGCCTCCATGGCCTCGGTCGCGTCGATCTGGTTGTCGGTGTTGAAGAGGAGTTCCATGGCGTTCCCTTTCGTGGTCCCCCGATCAGCGCCGGAGGGGGCCGCGGGGTTCCATGCCGTCAGGACCGCGCCGCGTACCAGACATAGCCGAAGAGCCCGCTGGTGAACAGCAGGACCGACAGCGGGCCGGAGCCGATGTCCTCCTGCAGCTTCGCCATCGTGTCGGTCATGCAGCGGCCGTAGCAGTCGGGGTTCTCGGGGATCTGCACGCCCATCAGGACGGCCACGCCCATCCCGCCGAACAGGATGAGGTTCGCCCACGCCAGAAATCTCGCCATGCCGGGTCTCCCCTTGCCGTGCCCCCGGAGGGGGTATCGCGCGAAACCGGCGCGGATGTGGCGGCGTCGTACGGGATGCGACGG
>CAYTBD010000333.1:0-3357 GCA_964435755.1 uncultured Rhodobacterales bacterium | reverse complement strand
CAAGGCCTACGCGATGACCGGCTGGCGGATCGGCTACGCGGCGGGGCCGGAACAGCTGATCGGGGGCATCCGGAAGATCCAGTCGCAGTCGACGTCGAACCCCTGCTCGATCAGCCAGTGGGCGGCTCTGGCCGCGCTCGAGGGGCCGCAAGGGTTCCTGAAGGACAACGCCGCGATGTTCCAGCGCCGCCGCGATCTCGTCGTGGGGATGCTGAACGAGGCGCCCGGTGTGACCTGCCCGGTGCCGGAGGGCGCATTCTACGTCTATCCCTCGGTCGCGGGCTGCATCGGGAAGACCTCGCGCGGCGGCAGGCGGATCACCGACGACGAGGCCTTCGCGACGGCGCTGCTGGAAGAGACCGGAACGGCGGCCGTCTTCGGCGCCGCGTTCGGCCTCTCGCCGAACTTCCGGGTCAGCTACGCCGCCGCCGACGACCTCCTGCGCGAGGCCAGCGCGCGGATCCAGGACTTCTGCGCGGGGCTGAGATAGGACCATGGACGCGCTGCCCGAGCACTACTTCCGGATCCGCGAGAATGGCGCACAGGTGTTCCGCATGGGCACTGACGCGCGCAACCAGCGCATCGAGATGGAGCCGGTCGCCACGGTGAACACCCGCAACGGCGAGATCCGGCCACAGGGCGGGCGGGATCTCACCGAGGCCGACCGCGCCGCCATCGAGACATGGCTGGCCGCGCGGCAGGCAGAACTCTCGCGCCGCGAAAGCGGGACCGGCGCGGCCACCGTGGAGGCGCTGAACCTCGCGGCGCACTGGGCGCAGAGCCGGGCATCCGCCGCCGAACTCGACGCGGTGACGGACGACCTGCTCCTCGCGATGCACGACCTGCGTTCGGTGCTGGTGCGCAAGAAGGCGAACCGCCTCGACGGCGGGATCTGAAGCCCGCTTCATCTCGGCATAAATACTCGGTCGCGCAGGAAGGGCCGCAGGCCCGGACTGCCAGAAGGCGTGCGCCGAAGGCGCTCAATCGGGCAACGGACCCTCCCAGCAGGTCACCGCGCCCGACACGCCCGCCCAGGCGCCCGGCACGAGGTCGCGCCCGAGCACACGGTCGGGGTTCGTGGGCGGTGGCATGACGACGCCCTCGAGCCTGGAGAAGCCGAACCGCGAATAATAGGGCGCGTCGCCCACGAGCATGACGCGGTCCCAGGCCCCCGCCCGGGCGAGGCTTTCCTCGAGGAGCAAGGCGCCGATGCCTTCGCCCTGGCGCGTCGGGTGCACCGCGACGGGGCCCAGAAGAAGCGCTGGCTTCCCGCCCACCCGCACCGGCCAGTAGCGGATCGCCCCGGCGAGAAGCCCCAGGTCGTCCCGTGCGGCGAGCGACAGATGCGGCACGGGCGCGATGCCGTCGCGCAGGCGGTAGGACGACAGCGCCTCGCGCCCGGGCGCGAAGCAGAGGTCATAGAGCGCCTCGATCTCCCACCAGTCCTCCGCCGTCTCGTCGGCCAGCTTCACCCGTCCCTCCCCGTTTTCGGCTGGAATCGGCCGTACCATGCGGCTAGGTGACGGGCAAACGAGAAGGGGCGCGCGATGTTCTACCGACCCGAGGACGGCCACGGGCTGCCACACAACCCGTTCAACGCGATCGTCACGCCGCGCCCCATAGGCTGGATCTCGACGCGCGGCGCGGACGGCTCGGAGAATCTCGCGCCCTATTCCTTCTTCAACGCGGTGGCCTACGTGCCGCCGCAGGTCATGTTCGCCTCGACCTCCTCGAAGGCCGACCGCGACGGCACCAAGGACAGCGTGTCGAACATCCGCGAGACCGGCGTCTTCTGCGTCAACGTGGTGGAATACGCGATGAAGGACGTCATGAACCTCACCTCCGGTCCGTGGCCGAAGGAGATCGACGAGTTCGACAAGGCCGGGATCGCGCGCGATGAGTGCCGGACGATTCCGTGCTCGCGGGTAAAGGACGCGCCCGCGAACCTCGAATGCCGGCTCACGCAGATCGTGCAGCTTCCCGGCGAGGCGAACCTCGTCGTCTTCGGCGAGGTGACGGGCGTGCACCTGCGCGACGACTGCGTGACGGACGGGGAGTTCGACGTCCTGTCGTTCAATCCCCTCACGCGGATGGGCTACCGCGACTACAGCGTGATCCGGGAGAAATTCCCGCTGAAGCGTCCCGGGGAATGAGCGGCCCGGGACACTGTCGCGCCCCCTGAGGTCCGTTCCGGGCGTCGCGGGCCATGATCGCCCCCCTTGGCGGGCGATGTGATCGGCGCGCGGGCTCACCTCGTCGACGGGCCCGGTCGCATCGAGGACGATCCTCGGGCCGCGCTTGGGCTCAAGCTCCCGTCGGCTCCCTCACCGGAACCGGCGCTCGCGTCGTCGTGTCGGGCTGGGGCCGGCGGGCTCGCTGCGGAAGATGCGGCTGGATTTCCCTTCGCGGTTGCGCGAACCATGGAAGCGCACAGCAGGCGGAGGGACGTATGGCGGACACGATGATCGGCGTGATCGGGGGCAGCGGGGTCTACGGGATCGAGGGGCTCGACGACGCGAGATGGGTCGGGGTGCCCACCCCATGGGGCGATCCATCCGACGAGATCCTGACGGGCCGGCTCGACGGGATCGGCATGGCCTTCCTGCCGCGTCACGGGCGCGGGCACCGTCTCACGCCCTCTACGGTGCCCTACCGCGCCAACCTCCATGCGCTGAAGGCGCTCGGCGTGACCGACGTCATCTCGATTTCCGCCTGCGGATCCTTCCGCGAAGAGATGGCGCCGGGCGATTTCGTCATCGTCGACCAGTTCATCGACCGGACGTTCGCGCGGGCGACGTCGTTCTTCGGGCCGGGCCTCGTGGCGCATGTGAGCGTCGCGCATCCGGTCTGTCCGCGCCTCGGCGACGCGGTCGAGGCGGCGGCGAAGGCCGAGGGCATCGGGGTGCACCGTGGCGGCACGTATCTCTGCATGGAGGGGCCGCAGTTCTCGACGCTTGCGGAATCGAAGCTCTACCGCGAGCAGTGGGGCTGCGACGTGATCGGAATGACGAACATGCCCGAGGCGAAGCTCGCCCGCGAGGCGGAGCTCTGCTATGCCTCCGTCGCGATGGTGACAGACTACGACAGTTGGCACCCCGACCACGGCGAGGTGGAGATCGCCGACGTCATCCGGACCATGACCGCCAATGCCGAGAAAGGGAAGGCGATGGTGGCGCGGCTGCCGGAGCGCCTCGGGCCGGCGCGGGTGCCGTGTCCGCACGGCTGCGACCGTGCGCTCGAGAATGCGATCCTCACCGCGCCCGAGACGCGCGATCCGGCGATGGTGGCGAAGCTCGGCGTGGTGGCGGGGCGGAAGCTCTAGCAGGACAGGTGCGAGGGGGCTGTCTGCCCCCTCGC
>CAYTBD010000332.1:409-3359 GCA_964435755.1 uncultured Rhodobacterales bacterium | reverse complement strand
GCGCGCGGCGAACTCGACATGATCCTGACCACCGAGGCCGCGCCGGCGGCGGGCGCGGAAACCCTGACGACCCTGCCGCTGCTCTGGGTCGGCGCGCCGGACGGACAAGCGTGGAAGGAGCGCCCGCTGCGTTTCGCCTCCGAGCCGCTCTGCATCTTCCGACCCTATGTCTTTCGCGCCCTGAACGCGGCCGGGATCCCGTGGGAAATGGGTGTCGAATCCGACGCGACGCGCGCGGTCGAGGCCGGGGTCGAGGCCGATCTTGCCGTCTATACGCAACTCGCGGGCCTGACGCCGCCCACGATGGCGCCGATCGCGCACGGCGGCGCCCTGCCGGATCTTCCGTCCTTCGCCGTCAATTTCTACCGCGCCGAAACCGCGCGCGGACCGGCCCATGACGCGCTCGCCGACATTGTGCGGATGGGCTACCGGACGCTCAACCCGGGATCGACACAACGACCTTCCCGGTCGCTCGCCGCGACCGGATGAGGCCCAAGGCCTCGACCGCGCGGCCGAACGGCAGGATATGGCTCACCTGCGGTCGCAGCCGCCCCTCGGCGTACCAGCCGAGCAGGGTCTTCAGGCTGTCGCCCAGCACCTCGGGCGCGAACGTCAGGTATCCGCCCCAGTAGAGCCCGATCACCGAGACGTTCTTCACCAGAAGATGGTTCGCCGGGATCTGCGGGACGTCGCCACTGGCGAAGCCGATCGCGAGGATCCGGCCCTCGGGGTTCGTCGCCCGGAGCGCCGCCCGGAACTGATCGCCGCCGACCGCGTCATAGACCACGTCGGCGCCGCCTGACGCCTTCACCTTCTTTCGGATGTCTTCCGTCTCGCTGTCGATCACGTGATGCGCTCCGGACCGCGTGGCGGCCTCGAGCTTTGCTTCGCCGCGCGCACAGGCGATCACGGTCGCGCCCATCAGCGCGCCGATCTCGACAGCCGTCAGGCCGACGCCGCCGCCCGCGCCGAGGACGAGAAGCGTCTCTCCCGGCTTGAGGCCCGCCCGCCGGTCGAGCGCGATGTGGCTCGTCCCGTAGGCGATCTGGAAGCCCGCCGCTTCCTCGAAGCTCATGGTGTCGGGGATCGGCAGACAGCGCGACGCCGGAAAGGCGCCGTATTCGGCGAGCCCGCCCTGGCCCGCGAGGACGGCGACGCGCGATCCGGGCGGCGGGCCCTCGGTTCCGGGGCCCAGCGCCTCGACCACACCGGCGAGTTCCATCCCGAGGGTGAACGGCGGCGCGGGCATGTCCTGATACCGCCCCTCGATCATCAGCAGATCGGCGAAATTCAGCCCGCATGCCGCGATCTTTACCAGCACCTCACCCGCGCCGGGTGAAGGCATGGTAAGCTCGCCCATGACGGGTGCGCGGCGTGCCGATTCGATCCGAAGGGCTCTCATCCCGACCGTCCGGCGGTCAAACCCGATGCCGGGCGGGGAAGAGAGAACGGGAGGACCGGAACGCGCCCGCCGCGCGCCGGCGAATAAGACGGAATGCTTGCGATACTGGTTAACCTCGCTACTAGGTTTTCAGTTAAGTCGTTGCTAATGAATGATATGTCGCTGGGAAACCAAAAACCTGACCTTTTGGACAGGTTGCGGGGTTGAAGGCTCTCGGGCAACTTAAAGCATAGGTTGAAAGTGGAGGAAAACCAGATGAAGCACCCGGTCGACGTGCACGTCGGCAAGCGCGTCAGGCACCGCCGGTGGATGGTGGGGATGACGCAGCAGCAGCTTGCGGAAAAGGTTGGTATCAAGTTCCAGCAGATCCAGAAGTACGAAACGGGCATGAACCGCATCAGCGCGTCGCGCCTGTGGGATATCTCCGAGGCTCTCGGCGTCCCGGTGTCGTTCTTCTTCGAGGGGCTGGAGAGCGGTGTGAAGCCGGGCGACGAAGCGGCGCCCGCCGATTTCATGGCGGACAAGGAAGCGCTCGAACTCGTGCGGTCCTACTACGCGATCCCCGAGACGCAGCGCAGGCGTCTGTTCGACCTCGCGCGCGTTCTCAGCGACGTCGCCTGACGGCTGACTTGACCAGAAGGGCGCCGCGGTCTACCCGCAAGGGGACCGCGGTCCGTGGGCGCCCCGATGGCATGTCTTACTGACGAAACAAAGGCCGAGCTTGCCTCCGTCGCCGAAGCCGCGGCGGACGCCGCCCGTCTCGAGACGCTCCGGCACTTCCGGGCGGACGGTCTCACCGCAGACAGCAAGAGTGTGGCGTTCGATCCGGTCACCGTGGCGGATCGCGCGGCCGAGGAGGCGATCCGCAGGGTGATCCGGGGACGCCGGCCCGAAGACGCCATCCTCGGCGAGGAATTCGCCGACGAGGCGGGATCGACCGGACTGAGATGGGTGATCGATCCGATCGACGGCACCCGCGGCTATCTGAGCGGCACGCCGACCTGGGGCGTGCTGATCGCGGTGTCGGACGAGGCGGGTCCGCTGTTCGGCATCATAGACCAGCCCTATATCGGAGAGCGGTTTGTCGGCGGCTTCGGTCGCGCCGTCTGCATCGGGCCGCAGGGGCGGTCACGGCTCGGGTGCCGGGGGCCGCGTCCTCTTGCCGAGGCCATCCTCTTCACGACCTTCCCCGAGGTGGGAACGGCGGAAGAGAGCGCCGCCTTCCGCAGCGTGGCGGACGAGGTGCGGCTCACCCGCTACGGCATGGACTGCTACGCCTACGCGCTTGTCGCGGCGGGGCAGATCGACCTCGTCATCGAGGCCGGTCTCCATCCCTACGACATCCACGCCCCCATCGCCGTCATCGAGGCCGCGGGCGGCGTCGTCACGACCTGGACGGGCGGCCCCGCGCACGAGGGCGGTCGGGTGATCGCGGCGGCGAACCGCGCGGTCCACGCGGAGGCGCTCGCGCGGCTCCGGGACGCCGCCGGCTGAGGCGGGTCCGGCCGGTGCGCGGGGCCGCCGCCGCATGCTCCTGCGGGATTGCGC
>CAYTBD010000332.1:0-399 GCA_964435755.1 uncultured Rhodobacterales bacterium | reverse complement strand
AACGCCCCACCTCGCGGCCCGCGACGAACGTCGCCCGGACCGCCCGGTCGTCGCCCATCATGATGGTCGCAAAGGTGGCCTCCCAGATATTGTCGGCCCGCGCCGCCCGCTGCGCGATTGCGGGAGTGGAGGCAAGGTCGAGGACGACGATGTCCGCCTCCATCCCCGCCGCGAGGGTTCCTATCCTGTCGTCCATCCTGAGCGCTCGGGCCGAGCCGGCCGTGGCGAGCCAGATGAGCTCGGCCGGGTGCAGAGCCCGGCCCCGGAGCTGCGAGATCTCGTAGGCCGCGGCCATCGTGCGCAGCATCGAGAACGAGGAGCCGCCGCCGGTGTCGGTGGCGAGTCCGATCCGGTGCCCCGCCCGCGTCAGCCCCTCCATGTCGAAGAGGCCGGACCCGA
>CAYTBD010000331.1:0-3361 GCA_964435755.1 uncultured Rhodobacterales bacterium | reverse complement strand
GCGTGCGTTCAGGAGGGGCCCGGGCTCCCGCCGGTGGGCGTCGCGGCGGAGGCCGGGGCGGCCGTGGCCGAGGACACCTGCGGCGCGGCGCGCTTCACCTATCTTGTCGGCCAGCCGCAGACGGCGCTTCCGGGGGTCGACTTCCCGGGCGGGACGCGGATCATTCCGCCGGACACCGCCGTCACGCAGGATTTTCAGGCGGAACGCCTGAACGTCGTCATCGACGGCAATGCCGAGGTCGCACGGGTCTACTGCGGCTGAGGCCATCGCGGACTCGACTCCGCGCCGCACCGGGCTTAGGGTGGAACATAACAGGAACGCCCGCCGCTGCCACGGTCGATGTCCAATCGCAGGATTCTCTCACTCTGGTTTCCCCGGCTCGCTGCCGAGCGGGTTCTCAGGAATGAGCGGGGGACGCAGGACGCACCGCTCGCCATCGTCGCGGAGCGGGGCAACGTGCAGGCGCTCGTCTCGCTCTCGGCCGAAGCGCAGGCGGAGGGCCTGACGCTCGGCCAGCCGCTCCGCGATGCGCAGGCGATGTGTCCGCATCTGGCGACCCGCCTCTCGAATCCGATGGCGGAGGCTGCGTTCCTGTCCTCGCTGCGCCGATGGGCCGGCAAGTTCTCGCCCTGGGTGGCAGAGGAACCGCCTGCGTCTCTCGTGATCGATCTGACGGGCTGCACGCATCTCTTCGGCGGAGAGGAAGCGCTGCTCGACCGGATCGCGGCCGAATGCGCCGATCTCGGCCTGAGCGTTCGCACCGGCATCGCCGATACGTTGGGGGCCGCCTGGGCGCTGGCCCGCTATGCCGGACAGGCGGCCCCGCGCGCCCGATCGGGAGACGCGATCGATCAGGAGGCCTGGGCCACACGGTCTCGCGCCGCCCGGCGGCGGCACTGGCAGGGTAGCAGCCCCCCGCTGGCTCGGGCAGCACAGGGCGACATCTCCCGGATCGCCCGGCCCGGCCAGACCCGGACGGCGCTGGCGCCGCTGCCCGTGGCGGCCCTCAGACTGACAGAAGAGGCTGTGGCGACCCTCACGCGTCTCGGCATACGGCGGATCGAGGATCTTTCGGGACAGCCGCGGGCGGGGCTCGCCCGGCGCTTCGGACAGCACCTCGTGCAGCGCCTCGATCAGGCGATGGGAGTGGAGCCGGAGCCGATCTCGCCCGCCAAGCCGTCGTCGAATTTTGCCGTTCGCCTGACGCTGCCCGACCCGATCGGTCTCGAAGCCGATATCGTGGCGGCGCTGGACCGGCTCCTGCCGGCGCTGGAAGATCGCCTGCGATCGAAGGGGCAAGGGGCGCGGCGCGTCCGGCTCGAATGTCATCGCGTGGATCAGGCGATGGACTGGATCGAGATCGGCCTCGCGCGGCCCTCCTCGGCTCCGGACCGCATCCGCCCGCTCCTTCTGATGAAGATCGGCGGGATCGACGCGGGCTTCGGGATCGACCGGATCCGGATCGAGGCGCTGGAGACCGAACCGGTCTACGATCGACAGCACCGCGGTCATCTCGAGGCGGCTGCGGAAAACACCGCAGGGGTGTCGGGGGGAACGGAACTTGACGATCTGATCGGCAAGATCGGGGCGCGGGCAGGCCTCGAGACGATCACGCGGATGCATCCGGCCGACAGCCATATCCCGGAGAAGAGCGCCAAGCCGCTCGCCGCCGCATGGTCGGACCCTGCAGAGCACTGGCCGCGGCCTGCAGCGGCCCGGCCGCTCCTGATGTGGCGACCCGAACCGGTCACGGCGGCGGACGGGCCGGACGTTCCGCTCGCGTTCCGCTGGCGCCGGCGCGATCTGCGCACCGTTGCGGCCGCCGGGCCCGAGCGCATCGCGCCGGAATGGTGGCTCGACGATCCGGAGTGGCGATCGGGCATCCGGGACTACTGGCGGGTGACGGCCGACACCGGCGAAGCGCTCTGGCTCTATTACGCCCACGGAGGCACGATGTCGGGCGGCTGGTTCTGTCAGGGCTCGTTTCGGTAACGCGCTCTACTGATAGCTGCGGACGAGCGCCTCGGCGACAAGCGTCCACCCATCCGCAACGACGAAGAAGGCAAGCTTGAACGGCAGCGCGACGATGGCGGGCGGGACCATCATCATTCCCATCGACATGAGCACCGCCGCGACGACGAGATCGATGATGAGGAACGGCAGGAAAACGAGGAATCCGATCTGGAAGGCCCGCGCGATCTCGCTCAGGAGGAACGACGGGACGAGCGCGGCAAGCGACGGAGGCTCGCCGGGCGACGGCACGGCATCCGGCCGCAACTCGATCATCGCCGCGTAGGTCTCGGGATCGACGCGCCCCTCCATGAACCCCCGGAACGGTGCAATCGTCTCCCCGATCGCCGCCTCAGGCGGAAGAGTTCCGTCGAGCAGGGGCGATATGCCGCTCTGCCAGGCATCGAGGAGAACGGGCTCCATGATGAAGAAGGTGAGGAACATCGCCAGGCTCACGATCAGCATGTTGGGCGGCGCGGACTGAAGCCCGATCCCCTGCCGCAGGATCGACAGGACCGTCACGAGGAACGGAAAGCACGTCACCATGATCACGAGGCCCGGCAGAATGCTGAGCGCCGTGATCAGGATCAGAAGCTGGATGCCCCGCTGTGCGAGCGACGTGTCCCCGTCGAGCGAGATCGTTATTTCCTGCGCGAGGGCGGCCTGCGGCAGAAGAACCGCGCCGCACAGCAGGAGCCAGACGAAGCGACCGCGCCGCATCTAGCTTTCGCGGTTCTGCGGCGACACTTCGGTCAGGCGCACCGCCAGCCGGCCGGAGCCCTGGCCGCCGACCTCTTCCAGTTCGCCGCGTGCGATGAGGCGGTCCGCGACATAGAGCTCGACCGGATCGCTCAGCTTCCGGTCGAGCGGAAGCACGTCATCGGCGCGCAGTCGCAGGAGATCGCCGACCCGCGGCCGCGCGCGCCCGACGGTGACGATGATCTCGATCGGCACGTCGGAGAAGGGGTTCGCTCCCTTGGAGGGGAGGGTTTCATCCTGCGATGCCACTGAGGTCTCCTTGCTGGGTTTCCGCCGCTTCGTCGGACAGGGCGGCAAGAAGCCGGTCCGCCATGTCCGACAGATCGTACTTGCGCTCGACCTGACCGAATCGGAGGTAGGCCTGTCCGGCGGCGAGAGCGGGCTCCTCGACGAGCCGGATCGGGAGCGATGAGGGCGCGCCGCGCATCATGCCCCGCACCGTTTCGGCTTCGGAGGGCGGCACGACGATCTCGACGGGCGCATCGACCGCCTCGGCGGCGAGGTCCAGGAGATCCTCGGCGACCCGGAGAACGGCGGCCGATCCGGCGATCCGGGGCAGAACGACCGAGAAAAACGCACCGAGCAGCGCCTC
>CAYTBD010000330.1:0-3369 GCA_964435755.1 uncultured Rhodobacterales bacterium | reverse complement strand
CGTTCAAGTCGCCGCGGATGTCGGCGATCGTGTGGAGGTAGTCGGCCACGAGGCGCGTGTATTCCAGTCCGCGCGCCATCAGGTCGATTCGCGCGCGGATGTCGTCGCTGTCTTCGACGAGGAGGATCAGGCCGGCGCCGGGCAAAGGCGCGACCGCCGGTCTGTAGGGCAGGCGCAGGCTGGCCGCGGCGCCGTTTTCCCGGTTTCCGATCCTCAGATGCCCGCCCGAAAGCGTCGCCATGTCGTAGACCATGGAAAGACCCAGCCCGGAGCCCTCGCCGCCCTTTGTCGTGAAAAAGGGGTCGAGCGCATGCGCGAGGGCGGTGTCGGAGAAGCCGTGTCCCGTGTCCCGGACCGTGATCTCGATCCACGTGTCCTCGATGCGCCGCAGGGAGACGGTGATCTCGCCCTCGCCCGCGCCGACGGCGTCGCGCGCGTTGAGGATGAGATTCAGAAGGGAGTCCTGCAGCATGCCCGGGTCGATCTCGACGAACTCCTCCAGTCCGTCATCTTCATGCGAAAGCCGCACCGCATCCGGGATCGAGGGCCGCGCGATCGTCAGGATGTCCCCTATGAGACCCGGCAGATGCGTCGGGACCGGCTTGAGGTCGCGTTTTCCGGAAATGGCCGCGAGCCGGTCGAGGAGATGCCCGCCCCGGCGGGCAGCGGCCCGCGTGGCCGAGATCATTTCGGACGCCTCTGCACCGAGGTCCATCGCGGCGAGACGACTCTGCATCCCGAGGATGATTGTCAGAAGGTTCGAAAAGTCGTGTGCGAGCCCGCGTGTCAGCTGCGCGGCAAGCTCGCGTTTGCGCGCCTGCGTCAGCGCCGCGCGCGCCTGCGCCTCTTCGGTGATGTCCATCGACAGGATGTAGACGCCGCCGTTTTCGTCCGGGGTGAAGGCGGCGCGGATGCGGCGGCTCGAGATGTCGTCGGTGAATTCCACGACATTGGCCTCGCCCCCGTAGGCGCGGCGCAGGCCGGGCTCGATCTTGGCGTAGCTCGGTCCAAGCGCCTTCGCGATTCGCATCCCCAGAACGTCGGCCGGGGCGCCGGGCATGACCGTCGAGAGCCTGCGATTCGTGAACACGTAGCGCCCGTCCGGGTCGAGATGCGCGATATGCGCCGGCATCATCTCGGTCGTGAGACGGGTCCGGCTTTCCATCTCGGTCAGTTCGCGCTTCGCCTCTTCCAGCGCGGCGATGGTCGCGGCAAGCTCGCGGTTTGCGCGCGACAACTCCTCCGCGTTGGCGATGACCTTCTCCGAAAGCTCCTCGGATCGCGATCTGAGCAGTTCCTCCTGTCGCCTGATCGCGGTGATGTCGGTGTAGACGGTGACCCAGCCGCCGTGCGGCAGCGGCGATCCCTCGACGGAGATCGTGCGCCCGTTCGCGCGGGTGCGCTCCATGTAGTGCGGCGCGAAGGCGCGCGCGGTCTCGACGCGGTCGCGGACGAAGCCGTCGATGTCGTCCACCTCGCCGTATTCGCCGTTCTCGGCCAGAAACCGCACCGTGTCCTCGAACGACGCACCGGGCGTCACGAGGTCTTCCGGCAGGGCGAACATCTCGCGGAAGGCGCGATTGCAGGCGGCGAGCCTGAGGTCGCGGTCATAGACCGACAGCGCCTGCTGGATCAGGTTCAGCCCGGCCTGTATCAGCGCGTCGTTCTGGCCTTGCGTGGCGGGCATCTCTTGCTCCTCCCGCCTCATCGCTAGCACTGGAGCGCGGTCGCCGGAAGTCTCGCCCGTGCCGGTTACAATTCGTTAGATTCGCGAAACAGTCACGAAAAAATTGACGCCGACAACGAACCTGCGCCAGAGTTTCCATGCTCAAGAGTCGGCAAACGACCGGGGCAACCGGGGACAGACCGGTGCAGGGAGGAGCTTCTTTGGCTGAGACTCGGGCGTCTTCGGACGATCTCATCTCAATTCCGGCGCTGCTCGCGCGCAACGCGCGCAAGTGGAGCGCGCAGACGGCCTATCGCGAGAAGGAATTCGGGATCTGGCAGAGCTGGACCTGGTTCGAGACGCAGGAGCAGATCAGGGCGATCGCGCTGGGCTTTCTCGCCCTTGGCGTGGAGCCGGGCGACTACGTCGCGATCATCGGCCGGAACCGTCCGCATCTCTATTGGTCGATGGTGGCCGCGCAGTCCGTGGGCGCGATCCCGGTCCCGCTCTATCAGGACGCGGTCGCCGAGGAGATGGCTTACGTCCTCGACCATTGCGGCGCCCGCTTCGTCGTCTGCGGCGATCAGGAGCAGGTCGACAAGGTCATCGAGGTTCAGGATACGATCCACCACATCGAGCACATCATCTATCTCGATCCCCGCGGCCTGCGAAAATACGACCATACCCGGCTGCACGCCCTGGGCGATGTCCAGGCGGAAGGGCGGGCGGCGCATGAGCGCTTCGAAGCGGAGTTGAAGCGTCGGGTGGCGTCGATCGGATATGACGACACCTGCGTGATGCTCTACACCTCCGGGACGACGGGCAAGCCGAAGGGCGTGGTTCTGTCGAACCGCAACATCGTCGAGGTTTCGAAGGCCTCTTCCGATTTCGACCACCTGCGCAGCACCGACAGCGTGCTGGCCTACCTGCCGATGGCCTGGGTCGGCGATTTCATCTTCTCGATCGGTCAGGCCTACTGGACAGGCTTCTGCGTGAATTGTCCCGAAAGCCCCGAAACCATGCAGGAGGACCTGCGCGAGATCGCGCCCTCGTACTTCTTCGCGCCGCCGCGCTACTTCGAGGGCCTTCTGACGACGGTCATGATCCGAATGGAGGACGCGGGCCCCCTGAAGAAGCGAATTTTCGATCACTTCATGGAGCACGCGCGCAGGGTCGGCCCGGCACTGATGGACAAGAAGCCGGTCGGCGGGTGGGACCGCTTCAAGTACGGCATCGGGCAGGTGCTGGTATATGGTCCGCTCCGGAACCGGATGGGCATGAACAACATGCGCGTCGGCTACACCGCCGGCGAGGCGATCGGACCCGAGATCTTCGAATTCTACCGCTCGCTCGGCATCAACCTCAAACAGCTCTACGGCCAGACCGAGGCGTCGGTCTTCATCACGCAGCAGCCCGACGGCGAGGTGCGGGCGGATACGGTCGGCGTGCCGAGCCCCGGCGTCGAGGTGAAGATCGGTGAGAGCGGCGAAGTCTACTACCGGTCGCCGGGAACCTTCGTCGAATACTACAAGAACCCGGAGTCGACGGCCTCCACGAAAGATCCCGAAGGCTGGGTGGCCACGGGCGACGCCGGCTTCTTCGAGGACGGCACGGGCCACCTGCGGATCATCGACCGCGCCAAGGACGTGGGCAAGATGGCCGACGGCAGCCTGTTCGCGCCGAAGTATGTCGAGAACAAGCTG
>CAYTBD010000329.1:0-3375 GCA_964435755.1 uncultured Rhodobacterales bacterium | reverse complement strand
GGACCGGACGGCTACGTGGAGCCGCCATGGCCGGGCGCGCGAGACACGCCGGGGCTCGCGGCGGTGCCGCTGAACTCGGCGCTCCCGTTTCTCGTGGCCTCGCTGGTCGCTCTCGGCCTGGTCGGGACCCGCCACCGGCGGCCTGCGGGCGCCTCCGCGGTGCGGGCGCCCTGACCCTCTCAGCGCTGGATCGAGGCGAGCCAGGACGCGATGTCCACGACCGCCTGCTTGGTGATGATCGGCGTGCCATCCTCGCCGTCGACCACGGCGCTCTCGTCCTCGAGCAGCATCCCGAAGAGCGGCATCGGACCGCCGTGCGAGAGGATCACGTCGCGCCCGTCAATGGAGCGGACGACCCGCGCGGTGGGGAATTCGGCGCTCTCCCCGGAGGCAAGCGTCGTCAGGTCCGGCGGGGACACCTCGAGGACGGCCGTCATCGGCCCCGCGCCCTGCGCATCCGCTCCGTGACAGGCGGCGCAATGACCCTGGAAGAGCTCCGCGCCCCGCTGAATGTCCTGCGCCCCCGCAGGCGCGGCCACCAGACATGCGACCAGCCAAGCCTTTCTCATCTCTCTCTCCTTCACGCTGCACTCCACGCCCGGCCACCCGAGCCACCTTGGTCCGCGTCAGACGGTCACGTCAACGATTTGCCCGCCGTCGAGTCTCAGTGTCCGGTCGAGCCGGCGGGCGAGGTCGTGATTGTGCGTCGCGATCAGCGCGGCGAGCCCCGTCTCCCGGACGAGGCCGGTGAGGACGCCGAACACCCGCTCGGAGGTCTCGGGGTCGAGGTTTCCCGTCGGCTCGTCGGCGAGCAGAAGCTTCGGCGCATTGGCGAGCGCCCTGCAGAAGGCGACGCGCTGCTGCTCTCCGCCGGACAACTCCGCCGGTCGGTGATCGGCCCGGGGCGCGAGACCCACGCGGTCCAGAAGCTCGGCCGCCCGCGCCCTGGCCGCGCCCGCTCCGATGCCCTCGGCAAGCTGCGGAAGCACGATGTTCTCGGCCGCCGTGAACTCGGGCAGCAGATGGTGGAACTGGTAGACGAACCCCACGATCCGCCGCCGCGTCTCGGTGCGGCGCCGGTCGGACTGGCCGGTCATGTCGGCGCCGCCGATCACCACCTTCCCGGCGTCGGCGGTATCGAGCAGCCCCGCGATGTGCAGCAGCGTCGACTTGCCCGCCCCCGAGGGCGCGACGAGCGCCACGGCCTCGCCGGGCCGGATCTCGATCGACGCATCCTTCAGAACCTCGACGGCGTTCGGGCGCCCCCGGTTGTAGGTCTTCGACACCGCTTCGAGCCTGAGCGCGGCCTCACTCATAGCGCAGCGCCTCGACCGGGTTCATCCGCGCCGCGCGACGGGCCGGCAGAAGCGTGATGACGAACGACAGCGCGAGCGACAGCGCGACGGCCGAGAGGACGTCGCCAAGCTCCAGCTTCGCAGGCAACCGGTAGATCCCACGGATCGACGGATCCCAGACCCCGCCGCCCGCCGCGCCGTTCACGAAGGCGAGGATCTGGTCGAAATAGATCGCGAAGAGGCATCCCAGCACCACGCCCAGCGCCGTGCCGATCAGCCCCACGAGCGCGCCGCACAGGAAGAATACCCGAAGGACCGACCCCTCGGTGAGCCCCATGGTCCGCAATATCCCGATGTCGCGTCCCTTGTTCTTCACCAGCATGACGAGCCCGGAGATGATGTTCATCGAGGCGATGAGGACGAGCACGGACATCAGCACGAACATCACCGTGTCTTCGACCTCGAGCGCCCTGAGGAACGCGCCCGCGGAGTCGCGCCAGGTCCAGATCAGGGTCCGCGGCCCGCCTGTCTCGAGAAGCGCCGGCGTGATCCGCTCGACCTCGTCGGGCTCCTCGACCATGATCTCGATCTCGTCGGCCACGCCTTCGCGGTCGAAATAGCGCTGCGCCTCGGCGAAGGGCATGTAGACGCGCGTCCGGTCGATGTCGTAGCGGCCGGCGGTGAAGATGTAGACGACCTCGTATTCCGAGACGCGGGGCGAGGTGCCGAACGGCGTCCGGACCCCGCTGGGCGAGATCAGCCGCACGGTATCCCCCACGCCGACGTTCAGCATCCGCGCCACGCCCGAGCCCACGGCGATCCCCTCCCCGAACCGCTCGATCTCCCCCTGCGACGCCTGAGGATCGACGATGCGGGGGATCGTCATGAGGTCGGACGCGCGGATGCCGAAGACCTCGACACCGGCGTTGTTTCCGTTCGCCGTCGCCATCACCTGCCCCTTGACGAGCGGCGCGGCGCGCGTGACGCCGGGGATCTCCGCGATCGCCTCCGACAGGGCGTCGAAGTCCCGGATCGCCCGCGTCGTTGCGCCGGTCTCGGTCTGGTAGGGGGTCGAATAGACGGTGACGTGGGCGTTCGCGCCAAGGATGGTGTCGACGAACTCCGCCCGGAAGCCGGCCCGGACCGCAAGCGTGATGATCAGGGCCGCCACGGCGAGCATGATGCCGACGAGGCTGATCCACGTCATCACGCTCACGCCGCCCTCCGACCGCCGCGCGCGAAGGTAGCGCCAGGCGATCATCCACTCGAAGCGGGAAAACGGGGCGGGTGTGCTCAAGGGTCTGCTGCCTCTTTCTTGCGACGAAGCCTTACCCCGTCCGCCGGCGCCCCACAACGGCGCACGGCATCACGCGCCGGAGAGGCCGCCCGCGCCTCGGAGCCCCGCGTAGATCCCGGCCACCTTCGCGACCGCGGCCTCGGGGCTCATCTCCTCGCTCTCGCCGGTCCGGCGCGAGGTCAGTTCGACGACGCCGCTGGCAAGGCCGCGCGGGCCGACGGTGATGCGCCACGGCAGCCCGATCAGGTCCTGCGTCGCGAACTTGGCCCCGGCCCGATCGTCGGTGTCGTCGTAGAGCGGCTCGAGCCCCTTTCCGGTCAGCGCGCGGTAGATCCCCTCGCAGGCCGCGTCCGCCGCCGCGTCGCCCGTCTTGAGGTTGACGATCCCGCAGTGGAACGGCGTCACGCCCTCCGGCCAGATGATGCCGCGGTCGTCGTGGTTGGCCTCGATGAGCGCGCCGACGAGGCGGCTCACGCCGATGCCGTGCGACCCCATGTGGACCGGCACCCGGTCGCCGCCGGGGGTGTTGACCATGGCGCCCATGGCCTCGGAATACTTGGTGCCGAAGTAGAAGATCTGCCCGACCTCGATGCCGCGCGCATGACGGCGGCGGTCCTCGGGGACCGTATCGAAGACGGCCTCGTCATGCGTCTCGTCCGTGCGGGCATAGCGCGAGGTGAATTCGTCCATCACCGCCTGGCACGCCTCGACGCTGTCGTAGTCGATCTCGCGGTCGCCGAAGCGCAGATCGGTGATCTCGCTGTCGTAGAACACCTCGGACTC
>CAYTBD010000328.1:0-3379 GCA_964435755.1 uncultured Rhodobacterales bacterium | reverse complement strand
GTGCCTACGGCGGCTGCTACGCGGTGTCGAAGGGGCTGATGGCCGAGTTCGGCGAGGACCGCATCCGCGACACGCCGCTGTCGGAGTCGGGCTTCACCGGCGCGGGAATTGGCGCCGCGGCGGTGGGCATGCGGCCGATCGTGGAACTGATGACGGTCAACTTCTCGCTCCTCGCCCTCGACCAGATCATGAACACGGCGGCGACGATCCGGCACATGTCGGACGGGCAGTTCGGCGTGCCGGTGGTGATCCGGATGGCGACAGGGGCGGGCAAGCAGCTTGCCGCGCAGCATTCGCACAGCCTCGAAGGGTGGTACGGGCACGTCCCCGGACTGAAGGTGCTGACCCCGGCCACGCTGGAGGACGCGCGGGGAATGCTGTGGACGGCGCTGGAGGATCCCGACCCGGTCCTGATCTTCGAGAACGTGATGCTCTACAACATGACCGGTCAGATCGATACCAGTGCCGGTCCGGTCGACATCTCGAAGGCTGCGGTGCGGCGGGAGGGTGCCGACATCAGCCTGATCACCTATGGCGGATCTCTCTTCAAGACGCTGGAGGCGGCGGAGGAACTGGCGAAGGATGGCATCGACGCGGAGGTGGTCGACCTTCGCACGCTGCGCCCGCTGGACGACGCGACGATCATGGGCTCGGTCGAGAAAACCCGGCGGGCGATCATCATCGACGAAGGGTGGAAAACAGGCTCTATTTCTGGGGAAATCATCGCTCGCATCAACGAGCAGGCGTTCTGGTCTCTCGACGGGCCAGTGGGCCGCGTGTGCTCGGAGGAGGTGCCGATCCCCTATCCGAAGCACCTCGAGGACGCCTCCATTCCGCAGGTCCCGAAGATCGTCGCTGCGGCGAAGGCCGCACTGGGAAAAGCCTGATGGGTATCTTCGCGATGCCATCGCTCGGAGCGGACATGGAAGCGGGTACGCTGGCCGAGTGGCTGGTGAAGCCCGGCGACACGGTGAAGCGTGGCGACATTGTCGCGGTGGTCGAGACCCAGAAGGGCGCCATCGAGATCGAGATCTTCGAGGAGGGAACGGTTCACGCGCTGAAGGCCGACGTCGGGCAGGAGCTTCCGGTCGGGGCGCCGCTCGCGGTCGTCCTTGGTGAAGGCGAGGCCGCTCCGGCCGAGGCGGAGGCGCCGAAGCGGGAAACTGCACCACCGCCCACACCCGAACCGGACGCGAAAGACCGCGAGCCTGTCCCGGCGCCCGCTCCCCAACCGAAGCCCGCCCCGGCTGCGCCTCCGGCCGCGGCGGCGGCGCCCGGCACCGTCGCGGCGTCGCCAGCGGCCCGGGTCCGGGCGCACGAGCTTGGTATCGACCTCGCAACGGTGAAGGGCACAGGACCGGGCGGCGTTATCGTGCTGCAGGACGTCGAGCAGGGTCCCGCGCCCGCGCAACCGGCGCCACAGCCGGTCCCGGCGAAGAAGGCGGTCGGGTCCCCGATCGAGGAGATGCGGAAAGCCATCGCCGCAGCGATGACGCGGTCCAAGCGGACGATCCCGCATGTCTACCTGACCCAGACGATGGATATTCAGGGCGCGACAGACTGGCTTGCCGCCCGGAATGCGGACCGCCCGCCGACGGAGCGTATCCTTCTCGGGGCTCTCTTCGTCCGGGCGGCCACGATCGCCGCGTCGCGCGTGAAGGTTCTGAACGGTCATTACACCGATGACGCGTTCCACTCTTCGGAGGAGGTCAATCCCGGCGTCGCCGTGGCCCTGCGCGGGGGCGGGCTGGTTGCGCCGGCCTTGATGGATGCCGAGAAGATGAGCCTCGAAGAGACCATGGCCGGGATGCGCGACCTGGTCACGCGCGCCCGGGCGGGACGATTGAGAAGCTCCGAGATGACGAAGGGCACGCTCACGGTATCCATGCTTGGCGAGACCGGGGCCGAGGCGATGAGCGGCGTGATCTTCCCGCCGCAGGTCGCGCTTGTCGGGATCGGCGCGCCGCAGACCCGCCCTTGGGTCGTCGACACCTCGGTTGCCCCGCGCACCGTCGTCACGGTGACCGTCTCCGCCGATCACCGGGTGGCGGACGGACGCGTGATCGCGAAGTACCTTGCCGAATTCGAAGACCTCGTATCCGATCCGGAGGCCCTATGACCGACGAAGACATCCGCGCCGTCTACCTCGAAGAACTCGCCAACGTCGCGCCCGACATCGATCCCGGCACGGTCGGTCCGACCGACCATCTTCAGGACGATCTCGAACTCGATTCGATGGATGTGCTGAATTTCGTCACGGCGCTCCACGAAAAGCTGGGTGTCGACATTCCCGAGGCGGAGTACCCCTCCATCGCCACGCTCGACAAGGCCGTTCCGTATCTTGCCGCGAAGATCGCGTGACGCCGGGAAGCGTTCAGTAGCGCGGCGGGTGTCGGGTGTCGCGTGACGCCTACTGCGGTTCGGCACCTGATCTGTGGATCCGGGCCTTGAGCGACTCAGGCGCGATGCGGGAGAGCATGGCGATAACCTTCACCGGCAGCCCGGGAACGATGCCCGGATCTCCCGCCATCATCGCGTCGTAGCCGGCGCGGGCGATTTCGGTGGGATCCTGCTTTTGCCGGGAGGTGATCGGGGCCTCCTCGAGGTCGTTCTCCTCCCGAGTGAAGATCGGCGTTTCCGCCGGGCCGGGCATGAGGCAGGTGATGGTGACTGTGCTGTCGCGCCATTCCTCCTGAAGGGCGTAGCAAAGGCTGTCGAGATAGGCCTTCGTTGCGTCGTAGACCGCGTCGAACGGGCCAGGAACGAAGCCTCCGAGAGACCCAGTGACAAGGATGCGGCCCTTTCCGCGCGCGTGCATCTTGCGCCCGACCTTGTGCAGGACCGACGTCGTCTGAAGAACGTTGAGATCGATCAACTGCTTGATGTCCGACCACTCCTGATCGACGAAAGCGCGGCCCAGGGCACGTCCTGCATTCGCGAAGAAGAGGTCGATGTCGCGGTCTTCGATCGCGCGCCAGAACGCGTCGACGCCGTGCCGCGACGACAGGTCCACCTGCATGGTTTCGACCGTGCCACCGAGGCGCCGGAGCTTTTCGGCCGCATGCTCGATATCGGGTTCGTCGGCACAGATGAAAAGCGCGTATCCATCCTCGACCGACCGGCGGGCGAGTTCATAGCCGATGCCGGAGGAGCCTCCCGTGACGACCGCGAGACCTTCAGCCATGTTCGGCTCCTTCAGGTTCCGCGAAGCTGCGATGGATGCGCGCCAGAACGGTGTCCGGGATCACACCGGTGAGCTGCCGCCGGAGCTTGTTGACAAAGCCGGGGGTCACGCCGGAGGATCCGCGCTTCATCGCGTGCCATCCGGCGCGGGCGACCTTCGCGGGCCACTCGGCCAGCACGGTTTCCAGCAGCGGCA
>CAYTBD010000327.1:0-3430 GCA_964435755.1 uncultured Rhodobacterales bacterium | reverse complement strand
CCAGATGCACCGGAGCCAGAGCGGCATTCGCCGGTGCCCGGAGAAGATCCCATCCCAAGGCAGCCCGATGCAGGCGCAGAGTTCCGCTCCACGAGAACGTCCTGGCGACGAACTCATCGACGCCAGACCGTGCGGTTGCAAAGAGGCGACCCGTCTGTCCCGCAGCGGGCGCAATCTCGACCACCGATCTGGTCTTCCTCATCGCTGTCTCGCTCGCTCCCTCTCCGCCCGAACATAGGGCGTGCCGCGGAACGATGCCATATCCACAGCCACGGCCCCTGAACCGCTCTCTCCTCTCCACACGGCACAGTGGCAATCGTGCGCCCAAGGGATGCTCGGTACCTCTTTCCACGCTGGGCGACATCCGAGGAGATGCGCAGCGTTGCGACTGCATCTGAGATGCGGCGCGCCATGGCTACTCGGAGGATTTCCGTCGGACGTCGCTTTTATGGTCGGAACATTGACGGCAGAGAGGGTCGATCAGAGGCGCCGATGTTACAATTCACCCAGCGCATAGGTGCTGCGCCGGACAGAAACGAAGACACCACCGGCGACGCTACGAGCGTCCTCCGAGACCCTGGCCTCTCGCTGTGGCCGTCCCTGCACCACTGCTCCTGATCGCCTCAGAGCTTCGGCGCGAAGGACTCGATCAAGCAAGCCAGCGGCGGCTTCGGGAGGAGAGTCCTTGTCCGCCCCGCTCCCTTCATGTTGGGCGAAAATGGCGTCAATTTCGCACCTCGGCGCAGTTTCCCGCGATACGGCGCGGAGATCAAACTCGTCCGCAGTCCTGTCCATGAGGCGTGGCAGCGTCTGGTGCCGCTTTCCCGTGACCTGCCCATACTCGGCAATCATCTTTCTGACTTCCCGGGTCTGCAGACGACGAAGATCGCTCTCTAAAACGCAGTCCCGAATCTGCCGTCGAAGCTTCGAGTCCTGCTTTATCCGGTGACAGAGAAAAGTGAGGATGCGTGGGTCGAGGTCCCCGAGAAACGTGATCCATGTCGGACCGATCCAGTTCAGTCGCCCGAACCCCGCCGAAGAGAGAAGATTCTGGGCATCGCGGGCTCTGCGCAAATACCCGCCGCGCTGCGTGATCACATCCTGCTCCTCGGGCACCGTTCTCTCCTTTGTCACGGGGCTCTCCTTGGTCATTAGACAACTCTGACCGGAAATCTGCACGAAAGACGGAAGCCGGTGCTTGTCCTGGCGCGGTGGATACGACCGCTGATCTGGGCGGCCAAGGCGTCAATCAGGGATCCGCCCGATCCTCTATCGCCGGAGGTCGCAGAACCGCAGCCATCATCCGTGACAGTAAGCTCGGCCTCGCGTGAAGACTTGTGGGTCAGCCGGACCCGTACAGTCCCGCCATGATCGCCGAAGGCATGTTTGATCGCGTTCGTGAGCGCCTCGTTCAGAATCAGGACGATGTTTCTCGCGAGCTCGGCAGGAACAAGGATCGGGTCGGCCTCGACCTCAAGCCGGATCTTATCGTCCAGATGAAGCGCCTTGCGCATATCGACTGTGATCTGCGCGCAATGAGCGCCAAGATCGACGCGCCGCGCCGGGTCGTCCCCGTCCAAGGTGTCGTTGAAACGGGCCAAACCTGCCACTTGTCCGATACACGAACTGCACCCATCGCCTTTCTCGGGGCCCCTCGCGCGTCGGCGCTGCCGCATGGAGGAGATCAGGAACTGCATCTCGTTTCGCATGCGGTGACGCAGCTCGGCGCGGCTCAGGCGCTCGCGGGAGGTCGGCGCACTTCGAAGAAACGCTATCAGCGAATCGACAGCTTCCTTCTGCGAAACATTGTTTCTCGCGCAGTAGTCCACCACCTCCGAGTCGAGACGCCTACGCCATTTCTGATGGTCGCGGCTGGTTACCATCGTTTGGTGGCTGCATTCCATCGATCCATCCTCCAACATAGAACCTCAGGCAAAGGCGGAGTCCTTCTCCCAGAGCAACTATGATCGGCCGATTCCGGGCACGGCGCGATAACCCAGATCAACGGACTGTCGCGAAAGCCGAAACAGTAGTAGGAAGGGAAATGTCAGTTCCCTACCGGATGTTCCACTGGAACCGGGGAAGGCCTTGGTGACTCGAAGATTCCCACCTTTTCCGGATCCTCCTTCCGACTGCCGTTCTTGCCCGCTGCGCGGACTGGGCCTGTTTACGCCGTCTGACGCTGCCAGCCTCGATCAGATCAAGTCAATCCGGACCGGGACGCGCCGTCTGAAACACGGGGAGGTGATCCACCTCGAAGGAGACGCCGTCACGCGCGCCTTCACGCTCTTCGATGGGTACGCGCTCCGTTACCGGACGCTTGCCTCCGGTGAGAGGCAGGTGTTGCAGTTCGTGATGACCGGGGATCTCCTCTGTCACCTTGAAGGGTCGGACCAGGACTGGCCGGACACGGTTGAAGCCGTGGGCCATGCCGTGCTGTGCTCTCTGTCGGCGCCGGCACTGCAGAGCCTGTTCGACGATGAAATTGTCGTAGCGCACCAGATCGCCGAAGTCCGCCGCGCCGAGAAGCGCTTGCTGGAAGAACTCATGATGGACATGGGGCAGAACTCGGCGTTCGACGGCGTTGCGCGGCTTCTGCTGGAACTGTTCCTGAGAGAGCAGGAGCGTGGCCGCACGCGCGGCGACCAATGCCACTTCCCATTCCGACAGAGAGACATCGGAGATGCCCTCAACCTGTCGAGCGTCCACGTCAGCCGTGTCTACGCGGATCTCCGCAAGTCGGGCCTGATGTGGGTGGGCGACCGCTGGTTGACGATCCCGGATCGCGAGCACGCGATGCGGCGACTGGAGTACGAGCCGTCGTACCATCGTGTGCGACCGCTCTTGTGACGGGTCGCATGATCATCGGCTTCAATCCGCAGGTAGTATACTTCCTGCCAGCCAGCGCAGTTGAACTCGTGTGGGGAGTGGCGCAGGACGTTGGATAGGAATGGCGTTACCGCGTTCCTCCAGGAGTTCGTTGCCATGAACAATCCGCGAGGCTGCCCGCTTTGCGCGCATGGCTTGGAGTGCTGGCGATGTCGGCCCTCGGCCGCACGAACTGGGCGACGTGGGAGCTTCATCGCGCGCGGGATGGGTCGCGGCGGTTGTGCTGCTGGCGTTTCTCGGGTCCATCGTGATCGCTGCCGCGACTGGCGGCGGGCCGGACACTGACGATGCCGGCGCGGTGTCGGCGCCGGCGACCGATCCTGTCGGGGTTCCGAGCGGATCGGTGAATACCGACATCGTCCCGGCGCCCCGGCAGACCGAATAGTCTTGCTGAGAAGACATCGGCGCTCGGCGAAAGGCTCCGTTTCGGCAAGGTCTCGCCGATCGGGTTGTGCCACCGGGAGGGCGCTTTTAGGTGTAGGCGCGACGATGAATGCCCGAAAAGGGAGAAAATCTCATGGCTCGAACGACTTACCTCGCG
>CAYTBD010000326.1:3032-3434 GCA_964435755.1 uncultured Rhodobacterales bacterium | reverse complement strand
CTGGATGCAGCGCTCGACCTCCGACTCCCGCCCGATGAGCGGGTCGACATCGCCCTTCTTCGCCTTGCTGTTCAGGTCGACGCAGTATTTCGACAAGGCGGATTCCTTCCCGTCCTCTTCGGCCGTCTGCGCCTCTTCCTCGGACTCGGTGGCGCCGGTGACGGGCCGCGTCTCGCCGTAGCTGGGATCCTTCGCCACGCCATGCGCGATGAAGTTGACCGCGTCGTAGCGGGTCATGTCCTGCTCCTGCAGGAAATACGCCGCGTTCGATTCGCGCTCCGCGAAGATCGCGACGAGAACGTTGGCGCCGGTGACCTCGGTGCGGCCCGACGACTGGACGTGGATCGCGGCGCGCTGGATCACGCGCTGGAAGGCCGCCGTGGGCACCGCTTCGGACCCGTC
>CAYTBD010000326.1:0-3022 GCA_964435755.1 uncultured Rhodobacterales bacterium | reverse complement strand
CGCCCCCGCCAAACTGGCGGAAGAGTGGGACAACGTGGGCTTGCAGGTGGGCGGCCGGGACGCCCCGGTTCGAAAAATCCGCGTCGCGCTGGACCCGCTCCCGGCGGTGGTGGAAGCCGCGCTGGACAACGCGCTGGAAGGCCGCCGTCGGCACCGCTTCGGACCCGTCGACATCCGTGATGAGCGTCGAAAGGTCGTCGTCGATGAAGTCGGTGAGCGTCTTGCGGAGCTCCCCCAGGTCCACCGAACAGGCCTTCATCACCTTGGCGGCATCCGGCTCGTCGATGAGCGCCAGCAGGAGATGCTCCAGCGTGGCGAGTTCATGGCGCCGCGCGTTGGCAAGGGCCAGCGCGGCGTGAATGGCTTGCTCGAGTGTATTCGAAAACGATGGCACGTGCCGTGCTCCTCTCGTTGGGCCGGGAAGGGGGGTCTCGGGCCCCGTCCTGACCGTGGCCTCTCACCTTTAAAGTTCGGTGATCCTCGCCAACCTTCAAGGCTTTTCTTTTCAAACCCGGTCACATTTTGGACTGCGCCGGATTCGTGATGCCCGGTTGCCGCATTTCCGGGCCGTCTCTAGAAGCGGTCTTTCCTCGCCCTGATCTCCGCGAAGACCTCGCTCGGGGCGTGTCCCGACATACCTAATGCCTCCTGCACTTCTGGCAATCCGGCACGGAGAAACGGGTTTGTCTCCAGTTCGGTTTCAAGTGCCGAGGGAACGGTCGGCCGACCCTCCGCGCGCGCAGCGTCGATCTCGCGCACCCGGGACATAAGTGCTTCGTTCTCCGGTTCAATCGTCTTGGCGAAACGGGCGTTCGCCTGCGTGTATTCGTGGCCCGAGCAGATCTGCGTCTCCGGTGGCAGATCGGCCAGCTTGGACAGGCTCTGCCACATCTGCGGCGCGGTTCCCTCGAACAGCCGCCCGCAGCCGAGCGCCATGAGGCTGTCGCCTGTGAAGGCGGCCTTCGCGTCCGGGACGTGGAAGGCGATGTGGCCCACCGTGTGGCCCGAGACGTCGATCACATGCACGTCGTGCCCCGCGAAATCGAACGTTTCGCCGTCCGCGACGGTGCGGTCGAGTGGCGGCAGCCGTTTCGCGTCCGCCTCCGCGCCGGTCACACGCGCCCCGTAGCGGTCGCGGAGATCCTCGACGCCATCGACGTGGTCGTCGTGGTGATGGGTGATCCAGATCTCGGTCAGGCGCCAGCCGCGCCGGTCGAGTTCCTCGATGATGGGCGCGGCCTCCGGGGCGTCGGCAAGCGCCGTTTCGCCCGATCCGTCGTCATGAAGAAGGAAGGCGTAGTTGTCGGTGCGGCAGGGAACGGTGACGAGTTGCAGGGGCATGGCGTTTCCTCTTCTCTTCGTTATTCTCTCCAACGTGGCGGAACGGCGAAAGGGTCGCAATGCACCTGGACGTGCAGGACCTCAGAAGCTTCTATTATCGGACACGCCTGGGGCGCGCTGCGCAACGGTCAATCCGCGATCAGGTGTTGACGCTCTGGCCCGACGCCGAGTCGGAGACCGTCGTGGGCTTCGGCTTCGCCGTGCCCCTGCTCCGGCCGTATCTCGCCAGCGCCCGCCGGGTGATCGCGCTGATGCCGGGTCCGCAGGGCGTGATGGCTTGGCCGGAGGGGATGCCGAACGTGTCGGTGCTCTGCGAGGAGACCCTCTGGCCGGTCGAGACCGGCGCGGCGGAAAAGATCCTGCTGCTTCATGGCCTCGAGACCAGCGAAAACCCGTCCGCCGTTCTCGAGGAGGTCGCCCGCTGTCTCGCGCCGGGGGGGCATGCGCTTTTCGTCGTGCCGAACCGGGGCGGCATGTGGTCACGGCGGGACGCCACGCCCTTCGGCTTCGGCCGGCCCTACACGACGAGCCAGCTCGAGGCGCAACTCCGCCTGCACGACCTGGTCCCGGAACGCCACGCGGCCGCGCTTTTCCAGCCGCCCTCGGAGAAGCGCTTCTGGCTCAGAACCGGCGAGGTCTGGGAACGGCTGGGGCGCCGGGTCTCCACCGGCGTCGCCGGCGGCGTCCTGATCGTGGAGGCGACGAAACAGGTCGCCGCGCCCCGCAAACCGGGACTGCCAGAGCGTGTCCGCAGACCGCTCCGCATCCTCGACCCGGTCCCTCAGCCGGGGGCGAGCCCGGTCTGAACCCTCGGGAATCGCTGAATTTCGCGCCTTTGCCGCGCGCGGGGTCCGCTTTTTCGGGCGCAAACCGTCGCACCTTCTTCTAAGGCTTTGAAAACAAGTCACTCGACCGGAAAAGCCCCGGTTCTCAAGGCGGTTGCGGGGGTTGAAGGGGTCTGCTACACCCACGCCGATTTTGATGCCCTGCCGCGCGGCGGGGTGTGCAAGCTGCCTCGGTTCGCGTTCCCTGCGAGCCTCCATGAGGCCCAGAATATCGGAAGGGTGGACGTGTCGGAACCAGCTTCGATTTCAACCGGTATTGCCGCTCGATACGCGACCGCGATCTTTGAACTGGCCAAGGAAGACAATGCCCTCTCCGCGCTCGAAAGCGACGTGGATACGCTCGACGGGGCGCTGAAGGATAGTGCCGACTTCCGCAGCCTGATCGCATCGCCCGTCTACTCGCGCGCGGAGCAGGCGAAAGGCGTGTCCGCCGTCGCCGAAAAGGCCGGTCTCACGAAAACCGTCGCCAGTTCGCTCGCGCTCATGGCCTCGAAACGCCGCCTCTTCGTCCTGCCCGCGCTCGTACGGGAGCTTCGCGCCCGCATCGCGGCCGAGAAGGGCGAGGTCACCGCGGACGTGACGGCCGCGAAGGCGCTCACCAAGGCGCAGGAAGACAAGCTTGCCAGGACGCTGAAGGATCGCGTCGGCAAGGACGTGAAGATCAACATGGCCGTCGATGAAAGCCTCATCGGCGGTCTCGTCGTCAAAGTGGGTTCGCGGATGATCGACACGTCGATCCGGTCGAAGCTCGCAGCCCTCCAGAATTCCATGAAAGAGGTCGGATAATGGGAATCCAGGCAGCCGAAATCTCTGCGATCCTGAAGGACCAGATCAAG
>CAYTBD010000325.1:0-3473 GCA_964435755.1 uncultured Rhodobacterales bacterium | reverse complement strand
ACGACCAGAAGCACATCGACCGGATCGGGCGTCTGAAGAACTGCATCGCCTACGGACCCGGCATCCTCGATCTCGCCCACCAGCCCGACGAATGGGTGGGCATCGACGACATGGCCGACAGCGCGAAGGTCATGGCGATGACGCTGGCGGAACTCCTCGCGCCGCGTTGATCCCGATGGACGGGGACCGTGCGGTTTCCATCTCGGCGAGGCTCCCGTAGGCTCGCCGCGCGAAATGCGGGGGGAAAGGCCATGTGCGGATTCGTTTGTCTCTGGAATGTCGGAGACGAGGCGCTGGCCGGGCGCATGATCCGGCGGATCGCCCACCGTGGCCCGGACGCGGTGGAGATCGCCCGGCTTCCCGGCGCGCCGGTCGTGATGGCGCACTGCCGGCTTTCGATCATCGGCCCCGAGGACGGGCGGCAGCCGATCTATCAGACCGAGGACATCCTCGTCGCGAACGGGGAGATCTACAATCACGAGGATCTCCGGGCGATCCTCGGCGAAAGCGCTTTCGAGACGGCATCGGACAGCGAGACGATCCTCCATCTCTTCCGGTCGGGCGAGAGCCGCTGGATCTCGAAACTCGACGGGATGTTCGCCTTCGTGCTCGCCACCCGCGACCGGATCATTGCGGCGCGCGATCCGCTGGGGATCAAGCCGCTCTATCTGGCGCGGATCGGGGAGGGCCATGCCTTCGCGTCCGAACTCAAGGCGTTCGACGGCGTGCCGGTCGATTCGGTCGAGGCGATCCCGCCGGGCACGCTCTGGGACAGCCGAGACGGCTGGCGGCGGTGGTATCGCACGCCCCATGGCGCGGCGGTGGCCGAAGCCGATCTCGATGTCGAGCACACCGCGCGCGAGTTGCGGCTGGTTCTCGAGGAGGCGGTGGCCAAGTGGATGGTGGCCGATGTCGAGGTGGGGGCGTTCCTCTCGGGCGGTCTCGACAGTTCCATCATCGCCGCGGTGGCGCAGACGGTCATGGGCGAACAGGGCAAGGGGCGGCTCAGGACCTTTTCCGTCGGTACCGAAGGCTCGCCCGACCTGATCGCCGCGCGGGAGGTGGCCCGGCACATCGGCTCGGATCACCGCGAGCACGCCTTCACCGGCGCGGATGTTGCGGAGGTGCTGCCGCACGTGATCTATCACCTCGAAAGCGCGGACGTGGACCTGGTCCGGAGCGCCATTCCGACGCTCTTCGCGGCGCGGCTGGCGCGCGAGGACGTGAAGGCGGTGCTCACCGGGGAAGGCGCGGACGAATTGTTCGCCGGCTATGCCTATCACCACCGCTACGTCGACGATCCCCGTGCGCTCGCCGAAGAGCTGACGCGCTCGCTCGGCACGATGCACAACATCAACCTCCAGCGGGTCGACCGGATCACGATGTCCGTGGGGCTCGAGGCGCGAACGCCGTTCCTCGACCGGGAACTCATCGATTTCGCGCAGTCGATCCCCGCCGAACTGAAGCTGCGCCGGACCGACCCCGAGACGGTCGAGTCCACCGGCGAGACGACAGAGAAGTGGATCCTGCGGAAGGCCTGCGCCGATCTGCTGCCCGACGATCTGGTCTGGCGCAAGAAGGCGCAGTTCGACGAGGGCTCCGGGACGGTCGACGCGCTCGCGCGGGCGCTTTCGGCACTCGCGGGGACGGACCGGCCGGTATCGCGCGAGGACGAGGCGGGTCTCTACGAGGAAATCCTGCGCGCGCGCTACGAGACGCCGGGCCGCATCCTCGAGAATGCGGGGAGCTGGGTTTCCGATCGTGTCGCCGCATCCTGAACGGTTGGACTCGCCAACCGCTGCGGCTTTGCGGTATCGTGTCGAAAAAGACAAAGACCTCAGGGAGATCTCCGATGCTTTCGCGCCTCACGTTCGCCGCGGCTCTGGCCCTTTCGGCCGGAACCGTCTCGGCGCAGGACACCATCACCATAGGAATGCAGCTCGAGCCGCCGAACCTCGATCCGACGGGCGGCGCTGCGGCGGCGATCGACGAGGTGACATATGCCAACATTTTCGAAGGCCTGACACGCTATCAGCCGGACGGATCCATCGCGCCGGCGCTGGCGGAAAGCTGGCGGATTTCGGATGACGGCACGGTCTACACGTTCGAGCTGCGCGACGGCGTGACGTTCCACGACGGCAGCGACTTCACCGCCGAGGACGTGAAATTCTCGCTCGACCGGGCACGGGCGGAGGACTCGACCAACGCCCAGAAGGCGCTGTTCGCGGGGATCGCGGACGTGACGGTCATCGATCCGACGACCGTGGAGATCACGCTGTCGGCGCCGAACGGCGGATTTCTGACGAACCTCGCCTGGGGCGACGCGGTGATCGTCGCGCCCGAATCGGTCGATCAGGCGGCAACCGCGCCGGTCGGCACCGGACCGTTCAGGTTCGCGCGCTGGGTGCAGGGCGACCGAATAGAGATCGAGCGGAACCCCGACTACTGGGGTGCGGCGCCGGCGCTCGAAAGCGCGACCTTCAAGTTCATCTCCGATCCGACGGCGGCCTTCGCGGCGCTCATGGCGGGCGACGTCGACGCCTTCCCGGTCTTCCCCGCCCCCGAGAACCTGGTGCAGTTCGAGGCGGATGACCGCTTCCAGGTGATCGTCGGCTCGACCGAGGGCGAGACGATCCTGTCGATGAACAACCGCTCGCCGGCGCTTTCGGACGTGCGGGTCCGGCAGGCCATCGCCCATGCGATCAAGCGTCAGGACATCATCGACGGGGCGATGTTCGGCTTCGGCACGCCGATCGGGACGCATTTCGCGCCGCACCATCCCGACTACGTCGACCTGACGGCGCTTTCGGACCACGACGCCGAGAAGGCGCGGGCGCTTCTGGCCGAGGCCGGTTACGGCGAAGGTCTCACGCTGTCGCTGAAACTGCCGCCGCCGTCCTACGCGCGGCGCGGCGGGGAGATCATCGCCGCGCAGCTGCGCGACGTCGGAATCGAAACCGAGATCGAGAACCTCGAATGGGCGCAATGGCTCGAGCAGGTGTTCCGGGGCAAGGACTTCGACCTGACCATCGTCAGCCACACCGAGCCGATGGACATCAACATCTACGCCCGCCCGGATTACTATTTCCAGTACGACAATCCGGAGTTCCAGGAAATCATGGCCGGCCTCGACATCGCGACGGACCGCGTCGAGCGCTCGCGGCTCCTGGAGAAGGCGCAGCGGGTCATCGCCGAGGACTACGTGAACGGCTATCTCTTCCAGCTCGCCAAGACCGGGGTCGCGGATGCGAAGGTGGAGGGGCTCTGGAAGAACGCGCCGACGCAGGCGAACGACCTCACCGCCGTGCGCTGGTCGGAGTAGCGGCGGCCGGCGAGGGGCTGTCTGCCCCTCGCGCTCCCCGAGGATATTTCCGGACAGATGGAGGCGGCGGGCGGCTCAGGCGGGCCGCGCGTCGAGGTCGACCCAGGCCTTCTCCTCGTCGCCCTTGTCGAACGCCATCGGCGTCACCGGG
>CAYTBD010000324.1:0-3479 GCA_964435755.1 uncultured Rhodobacterales bacterium | reverse complement strand
CATCGGCACGACCTGGGCGTAGCCGCCGCCCGCCGCGCCGCCCTTCATGCCGAAGCAGGGGCCGAGCGAGGCCTCGCGGATGCAGATCGCCGCGCGCTTGCCGATCCGGTTGAGCCCGTCGCCGAGGCCCACGGTCGTCGTCGTCTTGCCCTCGCCCGCGGGCGTGGGGTTGATCGCGGTGACGAGGATCAGCTTGCCGCTCTTGCGGGTCTTCACCTCCTCGATGAAGTCCTGGCTGACCTTCGCCTTGTCATGGCCGTAGGGCAGCAGGTGTTCGGAGGGGATGTCGAGCCCTGCGCCGATCTCGAGGATCGGTTTCTTCTGGGCGGCGCGGGCGATCTCGATGTCGGATTTATGGCTCATGGTCGGCGGTCCCGGTTGGATTTCGCCCCGCTTATAGCGGCTGCATCCTCGGGGCTTGACGCGAATTGCGACATTTTCCCGGTTCCGAGCGTCTTGCGTGTTTCCGATCGGGAACGGGCGCCGGTGCGGGGAACCTCCGCAGGGGTGCGTCGTTAGGAGCGCAAAGGAGTCTGCCGCCCGACGTGCGGCGCTCTCCGCCGAGCCTGCCGGTCCCATCCGGCACGAAGAGGAGGACACCATGACACTCAGGTACCTGACGACGACCATCATAGCCGGCGTCGCGCTCGGCGCCGCACCGGCTCTTGCGCAGTCGGACAATCAGCAGGCGGACTATTGCCAGCAGGGCTTCAGCCTCGCCGACACCAACCAGGACGACCACATCTCGCCCGAGGAAGCCTCGGCCGCGGTCGACTGGGAGTTCTCGGCCCTCGACGCCAACGACGACGGCGTGATCTCGCAGACCGAATGGCTCGGTTGCCGCCGTGCCTGGCTCTCGGCGGAGGCCGCCGAAGAGGGCACCTCCTCGACCATGCCGGAGATCCCGCCGATGGACCTTGTCGACGAGGACGGCGACGGCGTGCTCACGCAGGAAGAGTTCATGAGCGCGGCCGCCGAGGCCCATGACGCCGCCGCCATGGACGTGAGCGGCGCGGCATCGACCTCGGCGGAGACATCCTCGGCAACGGGCGACGCAGCCGAAGAGAGCGACGAAGAGAGCGACATGGCGGCCGGCGACCAGCAGGAGCAGATGATCCTCATCCCCCGCATCGTGTTTCTGCCGACCGAGGCCGACCAAAGCCGCTTCGGTCAGATGAGCCGCGAGGAGATGGCCGATCGCGCGGCGATGCAGTTCATCATTCTGGACACGGACGCCGATCGCACCGTCGACGCCAAGGAGTGGGCGGAGCAGGAATCGCTGAAGAACGACATCTCCGATGTCCTGAACATGCAGTTCGAGGCCGCCGATACCGACGACTCCGGCGACATCAGTCGCGAGGAGTACGAAGCGGCCGAGCAGCGCCGCATGGAACAGGCGCAGCAGATGGCGGAGGAGCAGGGCGAGGCGACAGACACCGGCGCGCCGGTAGTCTACTACACCTACCCGCACGTGATGTAACGAGCTTCGGGCGCGCGGTCATGGACCCCGCGCGTCCGGCAGACAGCGCCACTCACGCTGGTCGGGGATGTGCAGACGAAGCACGTCCCCGATTTTCAGTGTTCCGGTCCGTTCGACCCAGGCCGTGACGCCGCGCCGTCCGCGGGCGGCGGTCTGGAACGCGGCCCCGCGGCCCGGATGCGCCGCCTCGATGGTGCGCGCCGGGAAATGGCAGGGCCGGTTCTGCATGTCGACGGTCAGGGTGACGCCGTCCTCCGCCTGAAGCCGGGCCGATGGCGGCAGGTGGCTGAAATCGGGGATGCCCTCGACGACGACGGAGGCGCCGAGCCACGCCGGATCGAGCGTCCCGAGCCCGAGTCTCTCCGCGATCTCCGCCATGTCCTCGGCGCTCACCAGCGACACCTGGCGCGTGTTGCGGATCGTCGTTCCCTTCGGATACTGCTTCAGCATCCGGCTGCACGAGGCCCGGGTCTCGCCGGCGTGGACGTCGGGACCGTAGCCGTCGAAGCCGAGCGGCATGGTCCGCAGCGGCACGGCGTCGATCTCTAAACGGTCCCGGTGCGGCACGAAACCGAGCCAGACGACCCGGCCCTCGAACCGGGTCGGAAGAAGCGCCGGCATGGGGTCCTCCGAAAGCTGCGAACGCGCCGGAACACCGGCATGCTCGCCATGATCTCAAAGACGAAACGGGAAGGAAAGCGACACGCAGGTGGCCCGGAAAGGAAAGCCCCGGAGCGGGTCCGGGGCTTTCGTCTGTCTTCGACCGCCGTCAAGCCGTCAGGTCGGTTCGGGCAGCCCGCCTTCCGGCGGTTTCGGTTTCGGCTTCGTCTTCGGGATCGCCGTGATCGACGGCGCGTTTCCGGACGGCGGCTGACTGTCGATATCGTCACCCCGGCTGAGCGCTTCACCCGCGATCACTCGGGTGATCTCGTCGCCGGTCAGCGTTTCGTATTCGAGCAGACCCTGCGCCAGCCGGTGCAGATCATCGAGTTTCTCGGTCAGGACACGCTTGGCCACTTCGTATCCCTCGTCGACGATCTTGCGAACCTCCTGGTCGATCCGCTCCTGCGTCTCGGGACCCGCGTTGGCCGGGGTATTGTAGGTGCCGAGGTAGCTCTGCTGCTCGTTCGCGTAGTCGATGTAGCCGAGATCTTCCGAGAAGCCGAACTGCGTCACCATCGCGCGGGCGATCTTCGTCACCTGCTGGATGTCCGAGGCCGCGCCGGAGGTCACGTTCTCCTTGCCGAAGATCAGTTCCTCGGCCACGCGCCCGCCCATCGCCATGGCGATCTTGGAGGTGTATTTGGTGTAGCTCACCGAAAGCTGGTCGCGCTCCGGCAGCGACATCACGAGGCCCAGCGCACGACCGCGCGGGATGATCGTCGCCTTGTGGATCGGGTCATGCTGCGGAACGTTGAGGCCGACGACCGCGTGCCCCGCCTCGTGGTAGGCGGTCAGCTTCTTCTCGTCCTCGGTCATGACCATGGAACGCCTCTCGGCCCCCATCATGACCTTGTCCTTGGCACTCTCGAAATCCTCCATCGTGACGAAGCGCCGGTTGACGCGGGCGGCCATCAGGGCCGCCTCGTTCACGAGATTGGCGAGATCGGCGCCGGAAAAGCCCGGCGTTCCGCGCGCGATGATGCGCAGGTGGACATCAGGCCCCAGCGGCACCTTGCGCGAATGCACGCCCAGGATACGCTCGCGGCCCTTGATGTCGGGATTGGGCACCTGCACCTGCCGGTCGAAGCGGCCCGGCCGCAGCAGCGCCGGATCCAGCACGTCGGGCCTGTTGGTGGCCGCGACGATGATGATTCCCTCGTTCGCCTCGAACCCGTCCATCTCGACCAGAAGCTGGTTCAGCGTCTGCTCCCGCTCGTCATTGCCGCCGCCATAGCCCACGCCACGCGAGCGACCGACAGCGTCGATCTCGTCGATGAACACGATGCAGGGCGCGTTCTTCTTGGCCTGCTCGAACATGTCGCGCACGCGGCTGGCG
>CAYTBD010000323.1:0-3484 GCA_964435755.1 uncultured Rhodobacterales bacterium | reverse complement strand
GTCCCGTTTCCGGGACACCCCAGACGTAAGCGCATCGCATCCGGAATTCAAGGTCGTCGATCTCGTCTTGCATCCTCTTCCGGCGGCGCGCCTGCCCGCGCGAAGCGAGCCGGCGCCGCAGGAAAAATCCGGCGCGGCCGCGGGCTCAGCCAGGCGGCAGGTTCAAGGCGAGCAGAGCGGCCGCGATGGCGACTTCCACGCCGAAGAACACCGCCTTCTTGCGGCCCGGGCCGTCGACCACGATGGACGTCAAGCGTCCGACCGCGGCGCCGCCCCAGGCGAAGCCGACCATCGCGTAGGCGGCGGGCGTCGAGAGGAAGATGGCGCCCAGCCCCAGTCCGATGAAAAGCGCGCCCGAGGCGGCCCGGATCTCGGAGACGCCCATGGTCGAGTCGTCGGAGGAGAGGGCGAGCACGCCCATGGTGTAGCGCGGCGCGAGCCATCCGATGGCGCCGAAGCCGACGCTCGCGAGCGCGAGGACGATGTTGGCGATGTCGATCATGTATCCGTCCGTGCCGGTGTTTCGCGTGTCCGTCCGTGTCTACGGTCCCCGACTCGATGCGGTTCACTCTCGCGCAGGTCGTCCGGGGCAACGGAGCGTCGGCCGCGCGGCGACTGTTTCCGCCAGCGCCTCCAAATCCGGGCCGGATTTGTCCGCGCGCGGGGCGAGGGGCTAACGTCGTCGCACGGATGCCGTCGGGCGTCCGGCTCGCTGGGTCGGGGATCTGCATCGAGGATGGCGCACCGCCACGGGCGGGCACGGCGGAGGACCGGACGGTCCGCGCCGGACAGACCGTCTCATCGATGCGCACCGTCCGCCCGCGAAGACATCGGGGGAGCAGGATGGCGTTGATCACGAGAGACCGGGCGGATGCGCTTCGCGCGCTGGGACTGCCGCCGCTGGCGAGCCAGGCGGATATCAGGGCGGCGTGGAAGCGGCTCGCCTTCGAGACCCATCCCGACCGGATCTGCGGCAGCGAGAGCGACTTCTCCCGCATCCGGGCGGCCTACGACCTTCTGCGCCGCGAGACGTCGCGTCCGGTGTCGCAGATCCCGCCACGGCCCAGGGTGGAGACGCGCGTGACGGAGATCGCGGCGGACGTCCAACGGCTGTGCCGCGAGACGCTGGAGCGGCGCGAGGCGCCGGCCGTCCTGTGGACGTCCTGGCTTGCGGCGCTTTCGAACCGGGAGCATGTCCACGTGGCCTCGGCGATCCGGCGGAGCGGGCGCCGGATCGCCTACCTCGTCCCGACGCCGTTGGGCAAGGGCACGAACCGCGTCTCGGTGCCCGCCGGCGATCTCGAGGATCCGCGCCGGATGCGGCCGCGCGTGCTCCAGTTCACATGGGACGCGACCGGCTCGGGACGGGTGGAGATCCCCGCGGAGGTCGTCTCGGCGCTGTTCCCGGGCGCGCGGAGCGTTCACCTGCACTTCGGCTAGGTACGAAAAACGCCGCGCCGGGGACCGGCGCGGCGGTGCATGTCATCGCCGTTTCCGGCTCAGAACCCGGCCTTGATCTTCTCGAACTCGGCCGACTGCTTCTCGCGGAGCTCGCCCGGCAGCGGCAGTTGCGCGAGGACCGGGGCGTCGATCTGGCCCATGCCGACGGCGGTCAGTTCCTCTTCCGAGAACTGCTCCATCGCGGCCGCGTTCGCCTGACCGTAGCCCGCTTCCACGAGCGCGGCGGTCGAGGAGGGATCGAGGAACGCGTTGATGAAGTCGTAGGCCCTGTCTTCCGACCCGGGACCGTCGGCGAGGTTCACGTACCCGCAGAGCCAGACCGACGAGCCTTCTTCCGGCTCGCGCTCGAACCCGATCGGAAAGCCTTCCTCGGCCAAGGCCGGCAGCGTCTCGTTCCACGCCCAGGAGACGAGGATCTCGCCGGTCGCCATGAGCTGGGACAACTCCGCCGGATCGGTCCAGTAGGTGCGCAGGTTCGGGTGCACCTGACGGAGCCAGTCCGATGCCGCCTGGAACTCCTCGTCCGTGGCCGTCGTCCAGTCGGTCACGCCGGTCGCGAGGTAGGCCAGCGCATAGGCGTCGTCGACGTTGTCGGGCAGCGTCATCCGCTGCGCGTATTTCGGGTCGAGGAACACGTCGAGCGAGGCCACGTCCTCGGCGGGAACCTCCTCGGTGTTGTAGGCGATGGCGGTCGTGCCCCAGTCGGAGGGGATGAAGTAGAGATCGGCCTCGCCCGTCGCGACGTCCTGGCCCACGAGGTTGGAATCGAGATCGTCATAGGCCTCGACGCGGGACTTGTCCCACGGCTCGAGAATGCCGGAGGCGACCCACTTGGTCACCGAGCCCGCGCAGACGTGGCTGACGTCGGCCTCGAAGCCCGAGCGGAGCTTCTGGAAGGCCTCTTCCTCGTCGCCGAAGAAGGCGTAGGTCGGACTTTCGCCGTGGGTCTCTACGTATTTGGAGTGGTAGGCCGGATCTTCGAAGCCGGAATAGTCGAAGACGAGGAGATCGCTGTCCTGCGCGGACGCGGCACCGGCCGCGAGCGCGAGGACGGACGCGCCTGTCAGGGTCGTTTTCAATGTCATTCATTCCTCCCGGATGGGGCGTTGTCGTTGGACGAATCGTATGTGGGGCGTGTGGAACGCACAAGAGCCGCGCCGTGCGGCGGAGCGGATTCTTTTTTCGACCACGCGACCGGGGGCCGCCGCCGCCGAAAAACCGGGCGCGTCGGAAGACGGCATGCGCAGGCAGAGCCTTTGCCTTGCCGGGCGGCGCCTGCTACGTCGGGACAAACGGATGAGGGAGGGTCGACATGTTCCGTGCTCTGGTGGTCGAGAAGGACGACGAAGGGAAGACGCGGGCCTCGGTCCGGGAGCTCGACGACAGCCGGCTCCCCGACGGCGACGTGACGGTCGCGGTCGACTACTCCACGGTCAACTACAAGGACGGGCTCTGCATCGGGCCGGGCGGCGGGCTGGTGCGGCATTATCCGCATGTGCCGGGGATCGACTTCGCGGGCACGGTCGAGGCCTCGTCGGACGACCGCTACGCGCCCGGCGACAAGGTTGTGCTGACCGGCTGGCGCGTCGGCGAGGCGCACTGGGGCGGTTACGCCACGAAGGCGCGGGTGAAGGCGGACTGGCTGGTGCCGCTGCCCGAGGCGCTGGACGCGCGGCAGGCGATGGCCGTGGGCACGGCGGGGCTGACGGCGATGCTCGCGGTGATCGCGCTCGAGCGGCACGGGCTGGAGCCGGGACGGGGGCCGGTTCTGGTGACCGGGGCGGCGGGCGGCGTGGGCTCGGTCGCGGTGGCGATCCTCGCGCATCTCGGCCACGAGGTGGCGGCGGTCACCGGACGGCCGGAACAGGCGGACTATCTCAAGGGGCTGGGCGCGGCCGAAATCGTGCCGCGGGAGGAGTTCGCCGAGGTCACCAAGAGACCGCTCGAGAGCGAACGCTGGGCGGGCTGCGTCGACGCGGTGGCGGGCGTCATGCTGGGCCGGGTGCTCAAGCAGATGAAATAC
>CAYTBD010000322.1:0-3488 GCA_964435755.1 uncultured Rhodobacterales bacterium | reverse complement strand
AGCGGCTCCTTCACGTCGATGATGTAGATGCGCGAAGACCGGATGCCGGGCACGATCAGGTAGCGCCGCTCGAGGAAGGCGTGACCCGAGAGCGGGGACAGCGACGAGGAACAGGCGTTCCAGCCGAAATGATGAAACTCGTCGCCCTTGTAGGGCATCATGAGGGAATGGACGATGGTGCCGTAGCTGTCGGATGACGGGTTGAGGTCGATCACCGCGATCCCGTCGGGTTGCGAGCCGTCGGGGCTCAGCATCACGGTGAAGCCGTAATTCTCCACAGGCGCCTGCATGGCAAGCTGCGCGGTGGCGTGAAACGTCGGATCTGGTCTCAAGGTCATGTTGCTTTCCTCCCTGGAATGTTGAGGCCCGTCCCGGGCCAATCTGGTTTCTTTCTCCGTTTTCTCGGCGCGGTGGTCTCGGCCTCCTCAAACCTCGGCCACGTTGCACAGTTGGATGGCCCCGCCGATGCGGTCGGCCAGGTCGACAAGTTGGAGCCCGATTTCCGACCGGTACGCTTCTCCGAAGCGCCGGATCGGTCCGACGGCGCCCACGCTGAACGTCGCGCCGATCGTGCCGATGGAGACCGGGGCCGCGACACTTGCGATCCCGACGTCGATCTCCTGATCGCAATCGGCAAATCCACGCGCGACGATGCGCGCGAAATCCGCGCGCAGCTCCGCGTCGGTCGTCTTGGTGCGGTCGGTATAGGCCTTGAGACTGCCGCGAATGATCGAATCCTGGAAGTCCGGCTCGGTGAAAGCCGCGATCGCCTTGGAACAGGAACAGGCGTGCATCGGGCGCACCCCGAGCCCGGGATGGACGAAGGAGCGACCGGGATCATCGGGTGTCTCCACGTGGATGATCTCGACCTCGTTGCTTCTAAAACGCGCCAGGAAGACTGTCTCCCTGAACTGCACCGCTGCGGCCTTGAGCAGTGGCGCCGCCGCCTTCCGGACATCCACGTCGGATTTTCCGAGAAGGGCGATCCGGATCAGCCGCTCACCGATCACGACGCGTCCGTCGCCGGAAGGCGCTTCGACAAGGCCCTGATCCTGAAGCGTCTGAATGAGCCTGTAGCATGTCGGCTTGGGCAGCCCTGTCGCCTTCTGGATTTCCGTGGTCGAAACGGGCCGCCCGGCCACGGCGACGATCTCCAGAATGGTGACCAGGCGGTCGAGATGCATGTTGATCGAATCATTTCATCGTTAGAGACCCATTCTCGCAGTTTGATACGGCTTGGTTGGAAATCAACAGAATTCGCGGGTTCGAAGTCGGGCTCGACCAGCCGCCGTGGGCCGGGAGGCGATTGCCGCGAAGGCGCTGCAACGGCCGGGTCGCGCCGTCAGTTGTTCCGGTGTTCCCGACCCCGCACCACGATCGGTTCCTCACTCCGGCCCGCCGGCGGCCACATGCGAGAGAAGACGCCGTCCTTGCGCACGACACCGTGGTAGATGGCGGCGCCGACGTGAAGGAGCACGACCGCCGTAATCGCGAGGCTTCCCGCATAGTGGACCGATTTCGCCACTTCGGCGAGAGCGTCGGAGCGCGGAACGAGCGAGGGCACGCCAAGGGCGTCGAGCGTCTCGATGGGAAAGCCGCCCGCCTTCACGCGGACGTATCCGGCGATCGGCATCAGGAACAGGAACGCATAGAGCGCGAGGTGCGTGGCTCCCGCGATCCTCTTCTGGACGTCCGGCATGTCGGCCGGCAGCGGCGGCGGGGGATTCAGGAGGCGGAACACGAGCCGGGCGATCACGAGGAACAGGATCAGCACGCCCACGTTCTTGTGAAATATGAAGAGCGTATTCTGGATATCACGGCTGATCCCTTCGCGGATCATGATCGCGCCCGCCGGGATCATGAGCAGGACGAGGAGCGCCATCGTCCAGTGGAACAAGCGGGCGGGCGTACGGTACCGGGTCAGATGCGCGCTCATTTCAGGCCTCCCTTACCTCCATTCTAGCCCCGTCCGGCGCGCCTTCAAGCGCGACGGACCTCACCTTGACCGGCGCAACACCGCGCTATACTTGACCGAATGTCGCTTTCGGAACCGAGCATAGCCCGTCGGGTACGGGTGTCCCTGAACGGGACGTCTTCGCCTGTGAGGGATTACACCCTCTGGGCGGTGGCGGGATTTTTCGTGCTGATCACGGTCGGTCCTCTGCTCTTCTCACCCTTTCCGCTGGCGTCTTGGGTCTGCGCGGCATCGCTCTATGCGATCGGGGCGACCGCTGCCGGAGAGATGCTGCGGCGCACATATCCTCACGAGACGCTCGGCGTGTGCAACGTCGTCACGCTCGGACGCCTCGTGATCGTGGCCGGGCTCGTGGCGCCGCTTGCCATGGAAAGCGCGTCGGCGTGGATCGTCTTCGCCCTCGCGTCGGTCGCGCTTGCGCTCGACGGGGCGGACGGCTGGCTCGCCCGCCGCAACGGCCGCGCCTCCGCCTTCGGCGCGCGCTTCGACGTCGAGGTCGATTCCGCCTTCGCGCTCGTCCTGTCGCTCCACGCTCTCGATCGCGTCGGTCCGGCGGTGCTGGTCCTCGGCCTCGCCCGCTATGCCTTCGTCTTTGCCGCGGTCCTTTTCCCATGGCTCGGGCGCTACCTGCCCGAGCGCTTCGGCCGCAAGGCGGTGTGCGTTCTGCAACTCGCGACGCTCATCGCCCTGCAGGTGCCGCTCCTCCCGCTTCCGGTCGCGACGGGTCTGGTCATCATGGCGTCCCTCGCGCTCGCGTGGTCCTTCGGACGCGACGTCGTCCACCTCTGGCGCCTGCGGTCATGAGCGGGGCGGCGATCCTCGGCGCGGGGCGCATCGGCCTCGCGGCGCTCGTTCTCCATCTCGTGCTCGTCCAGCCCAACCACCCCGGCGCCGCGACCTGGGGCGCCCTCGCCGTGTTTCCGCTCGAGCTGCCGGTCATCCTTCTCGCGCTCGTGGCGCTGGGGGCGGGTGCCGCCGGACGTCTGTTCCGGGCGCTTCTCGTGACCGTCCTCGTCGTCATCGCGATTCTGAAGAGCGCAGATTTCGCCGCCTTCACCGCGCTGTCCCGCGGCTTCAATCCGGTGGCGGACCTCCCGCTCGTCGCGGCGTCGGTGCGACTTCTGGCGGGCAGCGTGGGCGGCTTCGCCACCATGGGCATCGTGGCGGCTGCGCTTGCGGGGGGCGCGCTTCTGGCTGCGGCACTCTGGTGGGCGACGGGCGTCTGGTCGCGCTTCGACGTGCCGGCGAGCGCCGCGCGCGCCTCTGCCGTCGCCGCCGTCCTGGCGGGCGGTGTCGCGACAGCGGAAATCGCCGACGCAATGGGCCGGTGGGACGCCCCGTTCGCGCCGCCGGGCGCGGCCTTCACGGCACGGGTGGGCGTGGAGCGCGTGGAAATGGCGGCCCGGACAGTCGGCGACCTGCGGGCGTTCCGCGCCGCCGCGCAGGCCGACCCCTTCTCCGGAAAGGACAACCTGCTCGACGCGCTCGACCGGGACGTGATCGTCGTCTTCGT
>CAYTBD010000321.1:0-3489 GCA_964435755.1 uncultured Rhodobacterales bacterium | reverse complement strand
CCTCGCCCCAATGGGCGACCTCCATGCGCTGCTGACTGATCCCGCCGCCCGCGGCCAGCATCGATATCACCTCAGCGACACCAAACAGACCGAGCGCGACGATCGTGAGCGAGAAGCCATCGAGGAGGTAGACCTGGCCGAAGGTGAACCGGAAATCGGCGGCCGCCTGCGCCGGTCCGACAACGCCGAGGAGCAGGCCGAGGCAGGCGGCCGCAAGACCTTTGGCGAGATCCTTTCCAATCATGGACGAGGCGAAGAAGAGGCCGACCAGCGCGAACATGAAGAGTTCCGGCGTCGAAAGCAGGAGCACGATAGGTCCGGCAATCGGGATGGCGAAGAACAGGATCATCGCGCCGACGAGACCGCCGACCATCGAGGCGAGAAAGCCCACACCCAAAGCCCGCGCCGCCTGACCCTTCTTCGCCAGCGCGTGGCCCTCAATCGCGGTCGGCGCGGAGGCCGGCGAGCCCGGTGCGCCAAGAAGAACGGAGGTGATCGTGTCCGAAGTGTAGACGACCGAGACTGCACCCAGCAGCATGGCGAGACCGGAGTAGTCGTCGAGATAGTAGATGAACGGCAGGAGGATCGACACGGCCGCCACGCCGCCAAGGCCTGGCAGCATGCCGAAGACCATGCCGACGATCATCCCTCCGAAGAGCGCGGCGAGGCGCAACGGTTCGAAGAGGGAGTCGAGCGCGACGAGCGCGTGTTCGATCATGAAGGTCCCTTGGCCGGCTCGGCCCATTGTCGCGCGGGCACGCCAAGGCGAGCCCGCGCTTTGGCGAGGATCAGAAGTTCACGCCGTACTTTTCACCCAGAAGGTTGCGCAGGTAGTCCTTCACCTCCGGCGACGGCGACAGCGCCGCCTTGATCGCGGCCTCGGTGTCCGGACCGGCGTTCAGACGTGCGCCGTTGGTCACTTCCTGGCTTTCGGCCTGGAATTCCGGATCGGCGTTGATGGCCGCGACCGTCTCCGCGAAGATATCGAGCACGTCCTGCGGGGTGTCGGGGTGCATGTAGCCCGTGAGTCCGTAGGCGTAGGTAACCGAGGCAATCCCCTGGAATGCGTCCCACTCGATGCCGGACGGCGCCTCGCCGTTCATCATCTCGTAGACCTCGTAGACCGACGGCAGTTCGGGTGCGATCGGGTCGCGCGCCTTGAGAACTCCGTCTTCCATTGCTCCGCCCGTCCAGAGCGGCACCGCTGTTCCGGCCTCGACGGAAGGAATGACCTGCGTGAGGTAGACCGGGGTGAACTGATAGTCGAGATTCAGCTCGCCCTGCTCGAAGGCGAGCCGAACCGGCCCGCGGCCGTTGAAGCCGAGCACGGACTTCACGTCGAGGTCCAGCACTTCAAACGAAAGCAGGCCCGGCAGGTCCGATGCAGCCGCCGCAATGCCGCCGTAGAGCAGCGGCGTGGACGCCTCCTTGATGTCGGCCGCGCTGGTGACGCCGGTCGAGGGCGAGACATAGGCGACGGCGCTGAACGGGTGGCTGTAGGCGACGCGGTAGTCGGCAAGACGATATTCCACGCCATCCTGTCCCAGAACGAACGGATTCGCCGTCGACGATGTCGTGAAGAGGATCGTCGTCCCGTCCGACCTCGCGTTCTGCTCGAACCAGTTCGCGCCCAGGATCGACCCCCCACCAGGCCGGTCGATCACGTTGATCTCCGGATTGCCGGGCAGGTGCTTTTCAAAATAGGGCTCGAGGAACTTGGCGGAAACGAAGGTCGCTCCCCCGGTTCCAAAGGGCACGATCACGTCAATCGTCTTGCCCGCGAAATATCCTTCCTGCGCCTGGGCCACTGTCGCGAGCCCCACCGCAGCGGCCAGTGCAGCCGTCGTCGTCATCAGTTTCCGCATCTCTTTCCTCCCTTGAGTTGCCGGTTTCTTACCGCCTCAACCGATTTCATTTTCGAGCACGCCGAGACCGGTGATCCTCACGCGCATTCTGTCGCCCGCCGCGAGGTACTTTGGCGGCGTGAAGCCGATTCCGACTCCCACCGGCGTTCCGGTCGCGATGATGTCGCCGGGCAGCAGAGTCATCGTGCGCGAGATCGTCTCGATGAGCGTCGGGATGTCGAAAATCAGGTCCGACACCTTCGCGCGCTGGCGCTCCTCGCCATTGATTTCGGTGACGAGTTCGAGCGCGGCCACATCGCTTACTTCGTCCGCCGTAGCGATCCACGGGCCCATCGGGCAGAACGTGTCGACGCCTTTTCCGATTACCCACTGATTGTGCTGCTTCTGAAGCTCGCGTGAGGTCACGTCGTTAACGACGAGGTATCCAAAGACATACTGGTAAGCCTCGTCCTTCGAGACCTGGAAGCAACGCGTGCCGATTACGACGCCCAGTTCGCCTTCGTAGTCCACGGAATGCGTCGGATCGAGCGACCCTTTCACGATATCGCCCGGGCCGCAGACACTTGTCGTCGCCTTGGTGAAGACGACCGGGTGCGAGGGAACCTCTTCCTTGCCGCTCGAATCGAAGCCGCTCGAATGGAATTCGGCGGCATGGGCGTAATAATTCTTTCCCACGCAGAAGATGTCACGCACCGGCGCGGGGATCGGCGACAGCAGGCGGACCTCGCCCAGAGGCGCGCGCCGGCCCGGCGACTTCCTCCATGCGTCTCGCGCTTCGGGGCCCTTCCGGATCAGATCGACGACGGCCGTCCGCGCCTCCGGCCCGGTGACGCAGGCCACGGCATCTTCTCCGTCGATGAAGCCCGCCGCGAGACCTCCGTCCATCTCGAATGTAATGAGTCGCATTATCTCGACACTTTGCATTTTTATCGATAAAACAAGAAACCATATCGAGACGGGACTGTCAAACGTCGCTTGCCCTGCGGCGGCCAGGTGAGACAACAGGGGTCATGACAGAGGAACCGATCAGCATCGCCGGGAGCGAGACGCTCGTGGAAGCCGCCTATCGCCGGCTTCGCCATGACATCATTGCCAGCATCCGCCGTCCAGGCGAACGGCTCAGGATCGAACGGCTCAAGGGGATCTACGGGATCGGTCCCACCCCGCTCAGGGAAGCACTGCAGAAGCTCAGTCAGGACGGGCTCGTCGTGAGCGCAGGCAACAGAGGCTTCACCGTCGCGCCTCTCGATCCCGCGGAGTTCGAGGACCTCGAACCCGAACGCCTGGTCGGCATGATCCGGGCGCTGGGCTTCGAGCTGGTCAACGAGGTCGCGGCCGGGGCGGACCTCGTGGCCGCGGAGTACAAGCGCCTGCTGGAGCGCGAGGACGAGCGGCGGTACATCGCCACGAGCTGCCCGGCGATCGTCGCCTTCGTCGAGCGCTACCACCCGGACCTCGTGGGGCAACTGGCGCCGATCGTCTCGCCGATGATCGCGGCCGCCCGGGCCCTGCGCAAGCTGCACGGGGCGGCGCTGAAGATCGTCTTCATCGGCCCGTGCATCGCCAAGAAGGCCGAGGCGGGCCCGACCGGGGTTCCCGACGAGATCGACGCGGTGCTGACCTT
>CAYTBD010000320.1:0-3507 GCA_964435755.1 uncultured Rhodobacterales bacterium | reverse complement strand
TCGCCTACGCCGCCACCGGACGCCAGCGCGGCGGCCCGGCGAAGGCCGCCGTCATCGCCTCGGCCGGCATGGGGTCGATCAGCGGGTCCGCCATCGCCAACGTCGTGACGACCGGCGCCTTCACCATCCCGCTCATGAAGCGTCTGGGCTACCGGCCCGCGCAGGCGGGCGGGATCGAGGCGGCGGCCTCGACCGGCGGACAGATCATGCCGCCGCTGATGGGCGCCGGCGCCTTCCTGATGTCGGAGTTCACTCGCGTCCCCTACGTCGACATCGTCCTCGTCTCGATCTTCCCGGCCGTTCTGTACTTCGGCGCCGTCTACCTGCTCGTGCACATCGCCGCCGTGAAGCAGGGCATGACCGGCATGACGGACGACGAACTGCCATCGGTCCGCTCGGTCCTCGCCGAGGGCTGGCACTTCCTGCTGCCGCTGGTGGCCCTCGTCTGGCTCCTCGTCGCGGGCTACTCGCCGATGCGGGTGGGCTTCTACGCCATCGTCGCCATCGCGGCCGCGGCCGCGGCCCGCGCGCTCTGGACCTTCGCCGCCTCCGGCCCGACGGCTTCGGGGTTCGTCGCGCTCTGTCGCCGGGGCCTCGCGCTCACGCTCGACGCGCTCGAACTCGGCGCCAAGAACGCCGTTGCCGTGTCCATGGCCTGCGCCGTGGCCGGGATCATCGTCGGTGTCGTGGGCCTCACCGGCCTCGGACTCAAGTTCTCCGCGATGATGCTCGCCTTCTCCGGGGGCAACCTCCTTCTCGCGCTCCTCCTCGTCGTCATCGCGAGCCTGATCCTCGGCATGGGCCTGCCCGTCACGGCCGCCTACATCGTCCTCATCATCCTCGTCGGCCCGGCGCTGACGCAGGAATTCGGCATCCCGATCCTGATCGCCCACCTCGTCGTCTTCTGGTATTCGCAGGATTCCAACGTCACGCCGCCCGTCGCGCTCGCGGGTTTCGCGGGCGCCGCCATCGCCGGATCGAAGCCGATGGAAACGAGCGTGCAGGCGTGGAAATACGCCAAGGGTCTCTACCTCATCCCGCTCTTCATGGTGTTCAACGAGTCGATCATCCTCGGCGGGCCGGTCCCGCTCGTCCTCTGGAACGGCGCGATCGCGATCCTCGCCATCGTCGCCTTCGCCGCGGCGCTCGAGGGGTTCCTCTGGACGACGATGCCGCTCTGGCAGCGTGTCCTGATCGTTCCCGGCGTGATCGCCATCTTCTGGCCGGACCTGATGTGGGAGGCCGCGGGCGCGACGCTGCTTCTTGTGATTCTCGGTCTCAACTGGGCCGCCGGCCGCCGTCAGGGGACCACGCCCCGCACCGCCTGAACGCCTCTTGCATCCGGGCCGCGACCGGTTATGCCGTGACGGCCCGACCCTAGCCACGAGGATCTTCCATGTTCGACACCCGCCCCGGCCTGATCGAGGAGATCCGCGCCCGCTTCGCCCATGTCGAGAGCTGCCCGTTCACCGGCGAGAGGGTCTTCTTCGAAAACGCCGGCGGTGCGCTGACGCTGAACTCGGTCGCCGAGACGTCGGCCCGCTTCGCCGCGATCCCCGACAACCAGGGCCGCGACAATCCGGCCTCGAAGGCGCTCCAGGACATCATCGACCGCGCCAAGGACGACATGCGCGTCTTCTTCGGCGCGCCCGAGGGCACCTTCTTCGTCGGCGAAAGCGGCACAGAGCTCCTCTTCCGCCTGATCTCCGCGGCCTGCCTCGGCACCCCCGACGGCCGGGTCCTCGGCTCCACGCTCGAGCATCCCGCGACCCGCAGCGCCGCGAACCGCTGGGCGGGCGTCGCGGGCAAGACCCATGTCCTCGTCGCCCATGACGACGCCACGGGGTCCGTCGACGGCGCGCACTACGTCCCCGAACTCACGCCCGACACGCAGGTCGCCACGATCCTGCATACCTCGCCCGTGACCGGCATGGGCACCGACGTGGGCGCCATCGCGCGCGCCATCCGCGCCGTCGCCCCGGACTGCTTCATCATCGTGGACGGCATCCAGCACGCCGCGCACGGCCGGCTCGACATCGAAAGCTACGGCATCGACGGCTACGTCGTCTCCCCCTACAAGGTCTTCTCGCGCCACGGCTACGGCGTGGCATGGGCCTCCGACCGGCTTGCCGCCCTGCCCCACGACCACCTGATGGGCGCGCCCGGCGAGCCGTGGGAACTCGGCACCCGCGACACCGGCGCCTACGCCACCTTCTCCGATGTCGTCGGCTACTTCGACTGGCTCGGCAGCCGGTTCACCGACGCCACCGACCGCCGCGCGCGCATCAAGGCCGCGGGCGAGGCGATCCACGACCACGAGAAGCGCCTCACCGACGCGATGATCCGCGGGACCGGCAACCTCCCGGGCCTCGCGGACATCCCCGGCGTCACGATCCTCGGCGGTCTCGACAACCCGCGCCGCGAAGGGCTGGTCTCGCTCGACCTCGAGGGCGTGCCGGCGCCCGACCTCGTCGCGAAACTGCGCGAGCGCGGCATCCGCACGCACACCCGCAAGGCGGACCACTACTCCGGCAACATCCTCGACCCGCTGGGGATGTCCTCCTGCGTCCGCGTCTCCATGTGCCACTACAACACGGAGGCCGAGGTCGCGGCCTTCCTCGGCGCCATGCGCGAGATCGCCGAAGAGCGGCCCTGAGCCTCCATCTGTCCGAAAAATATCCCCGCCGGAGGCATTGCCGCGCCCGGCGGGCGCGGCCGGCAGGAGGCTTGGCGCGCAGAGCGCGCCTCCGCCGTCCTCAGGCGTTGAACAGGAAGTGCAGGACGTCGCCGTCCTTCACCTCGTAGGACTTCCCCTCGACCCGCATCCGACCGGCATCCTTCGCCGCCTGCTCGCCGCCCAGTGCGACGAAATCGTCGTAGGCGATGGTCTCGGCCCGGATGAAGCCGCGCTCGAAATCGCCGTGAATCACGCCAGCGGCCTGCGGCGCGAGCGTGCCCTTGCGGATCGTCCAGGCCCGGGCCTCCTTGGGTCCCACGGTGAAATAGGTCTGCAGCCCCAGAAGCTCGTAGCCCGCCCGGATCAGCCGGTCGAGCCCCGCCTCCTCGAGTCCCATCTCGGCGAGGAACATCTCCGCCTCCTCGGCGTCGAGCTGCGCCAGTTCCTCCTCGATCCTGGCCGAGATCACGACGATCCCCGCCCCCTGCTCCGCCGCCATCTCGGCCACACGTGCCGTATGGGCGTTTCCTGTCGCGGCCTCGTCCTCGGCGACGTTGCAGACATAGAGCACCGGCTTCGCCGTCAGAAGCTGGAGCATTCCCCACGCCTTCCGGTCGTCCTCGGCCACGTCCACCGTTCGCGCCGGGCGACCGTGCTCCAGAGCCTCGGCCGCCACCTTCAGGAGCCGCTCCTGCTGGACCGCCTCCTTGTCACCACCCCGCACCTTGCGGACGATGTTCTGCAGCCGCTTCTCGACACTTTCGAGATCGGCGAGCATAAGTTCGGTCTCGATGGTCTGGGCGTCGGCCACCGGATCGACGCGGCCCTCG
>CAYTBD010000319.1:3146-3509 GCA_964435755.1 uncultured Rhodobacterales bacterium | reverse complement strand
TGAACGGTCGCCTCTTGCGCGATACATGGTCCGCGAGTGGCTATCTGATTGAGGTAAACCAGGCGATTTCCGTCGAGGCCAAGAGGTTCGCGGTACTTCACGAAGTAGCGCACTACTACCTGCATTCCGATCACGATGATCCCTTGCCTGATGTTGAGCACTTCGATCCAAGTGGGGCGACTTTCTATGACGATACCAACGCGGAACGAGAGGCCAATGAGTTCGCCGAGGCAATGCTTTTCGGTGCGGGCCAATTAGGTGCGGCTGTTGGGTTTCTGGGTAACGACCTCGAGAAATTGGCACGATACTTCGGCGTCACGACCAAGGTGGTCTCAATAGGTCTCAAGAAGCTGACGAAACAGG
>CAYTBD010000319.1:0-3136 GCA_964435755.1 uncultured Rhodobacterales bacterium | reverse complement strand
CAACGGCACCTGCATGAAGTGCAACACCTGCGGGGCGACGAGCGGGTGTAGTTGATGGAACAGGGTGGGTCGGCGCTGTAGCTCCCCACTCTCGCGAAGGGCCGGGCGGTCACGCCCAGCCTTCTACCGGGCGGGGCCCGCAATTGGCCAAGGCCAATCGCTACCCCCCGCTCGTTGAAAGGCAGCGCCTTTCAACGGTCACGGGGCGGGTGCGCTCGCCCCCGACGCGGATCAGGCCGCAGGCAGAAACCGGGCGGTACACAGAACGAGCCTGATCAGCGAAACTCAGGGCTCCCTTCGGGGGGCCCTCTTTCTTGGGCGAGGCCGGAGCGGGGGGCGCACAGGCGCTCGCCCAGCCCTCCGCTTGCGCTTCGGGCGTCCGGGCGGCCCCCGACGCGGATCAGGCCGCAGGTGAGACAACCGGGCGGTACACAGAACGAGCCTGATCAGCGAAACTCAAGGGCTCCCTTCGGGGGGCCCTCTTTCTGTCTGGCCAGCGCCGCCCGCGGCGGAACCGATTCCCGGCGGCGGTCCCGGTTCGCCCGGCGCGGTCCCGCAGCGGTGACGCCGCCCGCACCGTTTCCCGGCGCGCACCAGTGCGACATCCGGGACCGGCTTTTCCGCCCCGGCGTGGAGGCGCCGCCATATTCGGCGGCCCGATGCCCCTCTCTTTCCCCAATTGGCGCACGGGCTTTGCGAATTTCACGGGCAGAACCGTGAACGAAGACGAAGCTGATGACATTGGAGACGTGACGAATGGCCGGCTGGATTCACTGGATTGCCCTTTTCGGTCCCTTCGCCATTGCGGGGATCGTTCTGATCGCGGCGCGGCTGCAGGTGGGCGCCCGTCCGGCCCGGAGCCGGTCGGCCGCCGACTGCCTCGAGATCCAGCCGCCGGTCCTGCCGGAGGCGCCGCGCAGGGCCGAGCGCCGGTTCCGCCTGTCGCTCCGCCGCCTGTCGCGCCGGCCGTCCCACATCGTCGACGACGGCTGGCAGGACACCCTCGAGGAAGCCAGCAAGACCCTCGGCAGCCGCTATCCCTATCTCGGCATGACGTGACACCGCCCGCCGGCCCGGGCGGGGACGATTGTCCTTGTCACCGCGGGCCGCTTCGTATCCGTTCGGGCGCATGAGCGGCGACACATTTCCCCCGATCTTCGACGGCCACAACGACCTGCTGTTCCAGCTCCACCGCGGCGCGGTCACTCGCGAGCAGGTGATCGGGGGCGGCGCGGCGGGCCACATCGATCTGCCGCGCGCACGGGCCGGCGGCCTCGCCGGCGGCATGTTCGCGATCTTCGTGCCCGGCCGGCTCGAGGGCGAGAGCTTCATGCGGGCGATGGAGGCCGCGCCCTACGACCTGCCCTTGCCCGAGGCCGTCGGCTGGCCCGACTCGGTGCGCGTCGCCGCCTCGCAGGCGGCGCATCTCTTCGCGCTCGAACGGGCCGGGGCGCTCGCCGTGTGCCGCACCGTGCCCGAGATCGAGGCGGCGATGGGCGCGGGCGCCCTGGCGGCGGTCATGCACATGGAAGGGGCCGAGGCGATCGACGCCGAGTTCCACATGCTCGAGGTGTTCCACGCCGCCGGCCTGCGGTCTCTCGGCCCGGTCTGGTCGCGTCCGACGATCTTCGGCCACGGGGTGCCGATGCGCTTCCCCGGCGACCCCGACACCGGCCCCGGCCTGACCGATTGCGGCCGCGCGCTGGTGCGCGCCTGCAACGACCTCGGCATCCTGATCGACCTGTCGCATCTCAACGAGAAGGGTTTCGACGACGTGGCCCGGGTCTCGGACGCGCCGCTCGTGGCGACCCATTCGAACGCCCACGCGCTCTGCCCCTCGACGCGGAACCTCACCGACCGCCAGCTTGCCGTCATCGCGGAGCGCGACGGGCTCGTCGGCCTCAACTTCGCCGCGGTCTTCCTGCGCCCGGACGGGCGGATGAGGACCGACTTCGGGATCGACGTGATGCTGAGGCACCTCGACCACCTGATCGACCGGCTGGGCGAGGACCGGGTCGCGCTCGGCTCGGACTTCGACGGCGCGCTCGTCAGCCGCGAGATCGGGGACGCCGCGGGCCTGCCGGCGCTCCGCGCCGCGATGCGCGCCCACGGCTACGACGCGGCGCTGATGGCCAAGCTCTGCAACGGCAACTGGCTGCGCGTGCTGGGCGCGACGTTCAAGCCCTGAAGCCGGTGACGGACGGCCGGACGCGGCGGGGGTCTCGCCGGTTCTTCCGGCGGGGATCGGCTATTCGACGCCGCGCGACAGGGCCGCGACGCCGGTCCGCGCCATCTCGACGAGTCCCAGGGGGCGCATGAGGTTGGCGAAGGCGTCGACCTTCTCGGGCGTGCCGGTCATCTCGAAGATGAAGGAGCCGAGCGTGGAGTCGACCACGTTCGCCCGGAAGATGTCGGCGAGGCGCAGCGCCTCGACCCGCTTCTCGCCGGTGCCGGCGACCTTGAAGAGCGCGAGCTCGCGCTCGACCGACGGCCCTTCCATGGTGAGGTCGTGGACCTCGTGGACCGGCACGATCCGGCCCAGCTGCGCCTCGATCTGGTCGATGACCGACGGCGTGCCGGTCGTCACGATGGTGATCCGCGAGCGGTGGCCTTCGTGGTCCACCTCGGCCACGGTGAGGCTTTCGATGTTGTAGCCGCGCCCGGAGAACAGCCCGATCACGCGGGCGAGCACGCCCGCCTCGTTGTCCACGATCACGGCCAGCGTGTGCCGCTCGATCGCCTCGGCGTTGGGGTCGCGCAGGTCGTAGGCCGAATGGCTCGACGATCCCTTCTTGATCTTCAGTGCCGACATGTCGTCTCCATCGAGCTGCAAATATCCTCGGGCGTCGTCATCGTCGCGCCATCGGTCCGAGTGTCGATGGCGCCGCCGCTCAGACCAGCACGCTCCCCTTGGCGTCGATCACGCCCTGCGTCTCGACCTCGCCCAGCAGCATCTCGTTGTGCGGCTTTCCGCTCGGGATCATCGGGAAGCAGTTCTCGTGCTTCTCGACGAGGCAGTCGAAGATCACCGGCCCGTCGTGTTCGATCATCTCCATGATCGCGTCGTCGAGATCCTTGGGATCCTTGCACAGGATGCCCTTGGCGCCGAACGCCTCCGCGAGCATCACGAAGTCCG
>CAYTBD010000318.1:0-3514 GCA_964435755.1 uncultured Rhodobacterales bacterium | reverse complement strand
TCGACGGCTACGTGGCGCTCGGCTGCGTGATCCGGGGCGAGACGACGCATTACGAAACCGTGTGCAACGACAGCTCGCGCGGGCTCATGCTTCTCGGGCTTCAGGGCTGCTGCCTCGGCAACGGGATCCTGACGGTCGAGAACCGGGGCCAGGCCGCGGTGCGGGCCGATCCGAAGGACCAGAACAAGGGCGGCGGGGCCGCGGCGGCGGCGCTCCACCTCATCGCGCTCGCGCGGCGATGGGGCAAGCCGAAGGGCGGCATAGGCTTCAAGCCCGACAGTTTCCTCATCGCCGAGGGCAAGGGATCTTCGACCGCATGACCTCGCGACGGCAGATGAAATCCGCCGCCCGGCTCTACGCCGTGCAGGCGCTCTTCCAGATGGAGGCGTCCGGTCAGTCCGCGGACGCCGTCCAGCGGGAGTTCGAGGATCACCGCTTCGGCGCCGTCTACGAGGGCGACGAACTGGCCGAGGGCGACGTCGACCTCTTTCGGAAGCTGCTGGGCGACGCGGTCAACTGGCAGGCGAAGATCGACCAGATGACGGACCGGGCGCTCGTCGCGAAATGGCCCATTTCGCGGATCGACCCGACGCTCCGCGCGCTGTTCCGCGTCGCGGGGGCCGAGCTTCTAGAGGGCGAGGCGCCGCCGCGCGTCGTGATCACGGAATTCGTCGACATCGCCAAGGCGTTCTTCCCCGAAGGCCGCGAGCCCAAGTTCGTGAACGCCGTTCTCGACCACATGGCGCGCGAGGCCAAGCCCGGGGCGTTCGGCTAGCCCAGGCGCAGGTCGGCCCATATCGGAAGGTGGTCCGACGCGATGCGCGACACCGCCGTCTGGACGACGCCCGCGTCGCGCAGCTCCACGGCTCCCTTCAGCGCGATACGGTCGAGCGCCGCCACCGGCCGGGCGGCATGGAAGCTGAGGCCCGGCGCATGGATCGTGAAATGCTTTCCCAGCGGTTCGAGCCCCCGGTCCATCCGCCACTCGTTGAAGTCTCCCAGGACCATCGTGGGCACGTCCGGACCCGCGCGATGGGCGGACCGGACGATCGCGCGGAGTTGCCGTCGCCGGAATTCGCGCGTCAGACCCAGATGCGCGGCGACGATGCGGAAGCGTCTGTCGTCGCGACTGGCCTGAAGAAGCACCGCGCCGCGCGGCTCCAGTCCCGGAAGCGACAGCCGTTCGATGCTTTCGATCTCGATCTCGGGGTTGAGCAGGAAGGCGTTGCCGTGCCAGCCGAGGCTGACGTCGTTCTCCGCGACGTCGACGGCCGCGAGCCCCGTCAGTTCCGTAATCCGCCCGCGGTCGAGCGTGGCGGGCCTGCCCCCCAGCCGCCGGTCGGCTTCCTGAAGCGCGACCACGTCCGCCTCCAGCCCGGCGATCACGTCGAGAACGCGATCGGGGTCGCGGCGCCTGTCGAGGCCGACGCACTTGCGGATGTTGTAGCTGGCGACGCGGAGGCCCGGTATCATGGACCCAGTATGAGCGGTCAGCGGCCGGTACTCAACGCGGTGGACGCGATATTGCGATTTCGATCTGGAACTCTCGTGGTCACTCGCTACTTGTAGGACAGGACCTCAAAACACAGCGGAGCATGCCATGCCGCCTCTCGTTCGTCTCTACATTCGGCACTGCCTGATCGGGTTCGCTCTCGCGGCGGTGTTCGTCGGCGCTTTGTTCGCCTTCAACGTGGCGAACCTGTGGTCGCTCGTCAGCAACTCGGACGTCGGATGGATCGCGGCGCTGATGCTGTTCATGGGCAACGGCATCGTCTTCGCCGGGGTGCAATTCGCGATCAGCGTGATGCGGATGAGCGAGGAGAACGACCGGGAGCCGCGCGGCGGCATCCGCGAGCCCGTGCTCATCCCGGTGCGGACCGAGGTGCCGGCGGTCGCGCGGCGCTGAACCGGCTTGGCGCTGCCTGACGGCGGCGTCATGCTCTGCCGATGAAGGGCGCTTGATGGCGGGCCGCGCGGCTGCCGCGTCATCGGCTGGCACAGGCGCCTGTGGCTCCATCCCGATCAAGAAAAGCGGGAACACTGGACCCCGCGCGACACCTCCCCCCGCGACGCGTCGCCGCCGGAAAATGGTGGTCGGTTTCTTCGAAAAGGAACGGAAGTCCGCCCACGCGACTCGCGCGGATTCTCCTCCAGATCGGTCTGCGGCTCTCGAGGATGCGTGACGGGACCACCCGGACCGTGGCGTGTCTAATTCCCGAGGACCTGCATACACAGGTGGGCGCCAGGTAACCGGACCAGGATCCGGACAGAGCCAGCTCCCTCGGATTTGAGTAAGGCCACCGGAATATTGCCGCGCACGAGAGGGGCAGTACCCGTCACCCGCCAGACATAAGCCGGTGGCGGGGTGCCAGCAAGGGGCTGCGGCCCTTGTCTTTTGTTCACGAAGTGTTCACACTCTCCCCATGCCCGACGACCTCGCCCCCGAAAGCCTCCGGCCCGGCCAGCTGCTGGCACGGGGCGTGTGCCGGCATCTGCTCTCGCATGATTTCGTGACCGTCGAGGAGCTTTCGCCCGCGCCCGGTCTGCGCGTGGACGTGATGGCGCTCGGGCCCCGGGGGGAGATCTGGGTCGTCGAGTGCAAATCCTCCCGCGCCGATTTCCAGAGCGACGGCAAGTGGCGGGGCTACCTCGACTGGTGCGACCGCTACTTCTGGGCCGTTGACGCGGCGTTTCCCGCCGAGCTTCTGCCCGAGGACACGGGGCTGATCATCGCCGACCCCTACGACGCGGAGATCCTGCGGATGGGACCGGAGGCGAAGCTGCCGCCGGCGCGTCGGAAGGTGATGGTCCGGAAATTCGCCCGTCACGCCGCGCTGCGCTGGCACGCGGTGCGCGACCCCGCCTTCACCCCTTCCTGGGGCCTTTAGGTTTCCTGTCGCCCATCGCGCGGGCGCGGGCCGCGGCGGCGCGGATCTCCTCGGCGATCTCCTCGGCCTCGTCGGGCTCGAAATCGAGCGGGATCTCGAGGCCGCTGCCCTCGATGAACAACCGCACCATGCCGAGCGTGGTCGGCCCGATCTGCAGGTTCGCCTCGATGTCGCGTTCGCTGTCGATGCCCATCGCCGTACTCCGTGATCCGAGGCGAGCCGGTTACTCCCTCGCCGCTTGCCGTGCAAGGGGGAGGCTGCCAGTGTGACCGCCATGGCAGCGAGGCTCCGCGACCTGGAGATCGGCGACGCCGGCTGGCTGATCGAACGGCACGCCGTGCTCTACGCCCGAGACGAGGGCTTCGACGCGACGTTCGAGGCGCTCGTGGCCGAAATTCTCGCGGCCTACATCCGCAGCCACGACCCCGAGACCGAACGCGCCTTCATCGCGGTCGAGGACGGACGGCGGCTCGGCTCGGTGTTCTGCGTGCAGTCTGGCGATCCCGGCGTGGCGAAACTGCGGCTCTTCCTGCTCGTCCCGGAGGCGCGGGGCCGGGGGCTGGGCCAGCAGCTCCTCGACGCCTGCCTCGCCTTCGCACGACAGGCCGGATACACGCGGATGCGCC